>NZ_JBHTSF010000051.1:27997-55688 GCF_042795295.1 Streptomyces sp. NPDC056486 | reverse complement strand
ACGGCAAGGAACCAACGAAACCAGGCGGCTCAGAACTTGTTGCGGGGGGTGATCCCCAGGGTCATGCCCGCGAGGCCGCGCTGGCGGCCGCCCAGCTTGCCCGCGATCGTGCGAAGGGCCGAGCCCGCGGGGGAGTCCGGGTCCGTCAGGACCACCGGCTTGCCCTCGTCGCCGCCCTCGCGCAGGCGGACGTCGATCGGGATGGAGCCGAGCACCGGGACGTTGGCGCCGGTGGTCTTGGTGAGGCCCTCGGCGACCCGCTGGCCGCCGCCCGTGCCGAAGACGTCGACCATCTCGCCGCAGTGCGGGCAGGGAAGGCCCGACATGTTCTCGACGACGCCGACGATCTTCTGGTGGGTCTGCACCGCGATGGAGCCCGCGCGCTCGGCGACCTCGGCCGCCGCCTGCTGGGGCGTCGTCACGACCAGGATCTCGGCGTTCGGGACCAGCTGGGCGACGGAGATCGCGATGTCGCCGGTGCCCGGGGGCAGGTCGAGGAGCAGGACGTCCAGGTCGCCCCAGAAGACGTCCGCGAGGAACTGCTGGAGGGCGCGGTGGAGCATCGGGCCGCGCCACACGACCGGGGCGTTGCCCGGCGTGAACATGCCGATGGAGATGACCTTCACGCCGTGCGCCGACGGCGGCATGATCATGTCTTCGACCTGGGTGGGCTTGCCGTCCGCGCCCAGCATCCGGGGTACGGAGTGGCCGTAGATGTCAGCGTCCACGACGCCGACCTTCAGGCCGTCCGCCGCCATCGAGGCCGCGAGGTTCACCGTCACCGAGGACTTGCCGACGCCGCCCTTGCCGGACGCCACCGCGTAGACCCGGGTCAGCGATCCCGGCTTGGCGAAGGGGACCTCGCGTTCGGCGGTGCCGCCGCGCAGCGCGCTCGCCAGCTCCTTGCGCTGTTCGTCGCTCATCACGTCGAGGGTGACGTCGACGTGCGTGACGCCTTCGACGGCGGCGACCGCGTCGGTCACGTTCTTCGTGATGGTCTCGCGCATCGGGCACCCGGAGACCGTGAGGTACACGGTGACCGCTACCGCCCCATCGGGGGAGATATCAACCGATTTGACCATCCCCAGTTCGGTGATGGGTCGGTGGATCTCGGGGTCGTTCACCGTCGCCAGTGCTTCACGCACCGCGTCTTCCGTAGCCATAAGACCGATAGTACGGCGCGGTAACCCCGCCCCGGAAAGAGCGGTCAACGGTCGCCTACATCACGCCCGCCGCTCTCCTCGGCCGGGAATACGACGCGGCTCCCCTTCCGCTGCTCCTCCAGCTCCGTGGCCAGCTCCGTGGCCAGCTCCTTGACCAGGTCCTGGAGTTCGGAACGCATCCAGTCGCGGGTGGCCACCTCGCCCAGGCCCATGCGCAGCGAGGCGATCTCGCGGCTCAGATATTCGGTGTCCGCGATGGAGCGCTCGTTCTGCTTGCGGTCCTGTTCGAGATTGACCCGGTCCCTGTCGTCCTGCCGGTTCTGCGCGAGCAGGATCAGGGGAGCCGCGTAGGAGGCCTGGAGGGAGAGCGCGAGGGTCAGGAACAGGAACGGGAACGGGTCGAAGCGCAGCGCCTGCGGTGCCCAGACGTTCCAGGCGACCCACACGATGATGGTGACCGTCATCCAGACGATGAAGCGCCCCGTGCCCAAAAACCGCGCGATCCGCTCGGAGAGCCGCCCGAAGGCCTCGGGGTCGTACTCCGGCAGGAACTTGCGGCGCGGTGGCCTCGGCTGGTCGAGGCGGAAGCGGGGAGCGGTCCGCTGCTCGGCGCGGTCCCGCTCGCGGTCAGCCGACGGCACGGGGCTCCCCTTCTTCCTGTTCTTCCTGGTGGAACTCGGTCTCGCGCCAGTCGTCCGGCAGCATGTGGTCGAGGACGTCGTCGACCGTGACCGCCCCGAGCAGCGAGCCGCCCTCGTCGACGACGGGAGCCGCCACCATGTCGTACGTGGCGAAGAACCCGGCGACCTGAGGCAGCGCGGTCTCCGGCGCGAGCGTCTGGAGATCGTCGTCGAGGATCGAGCTGACCAGCGTGTACGGCGGATCGCGCAGGAGCCGCTGGAAGTGCACGGTGCCGAGGTACTTGCCCGTCGGTGTCTCGTCCGGCGGACGGCACACGTAGACCTGCGCGGCGAGCGCGGGGGAGAGGTCCTGCTGGCGCACCCGCGCGAGGGCGTCCGCGACCGTCGCGTCGGGCCTGAGCACGATCGGCTCGGTCGTCATCAGACCGCCCGCGGTGCGCTCCTCGTACGCCATCAGGCGCCGCACGTCGGCGGCGTCGTCCGGCTGCATCAGCGTGAGCAGCCGCTCCTTGTCGTCCTCGGGCAGCTCGGCGAGCAGGTCGGCCGCGTCGTCCGGGTCCATCGCCTCCAGGACGTCGGCGGCGCGCTCCTCCTTGAGCTTGCCGAGGATCTCGATCTGGTCGTCCTCGGGGAGCTCTTCCAGGACGTCGGCGAGCCGGTCGTCATCGAGCGCGGCGGCCACCTCGGCCCGCCGTTTCGGCGAGAGGTGGTGCAGGACGTTGGCGAGGTCGGCGGGGCGCAGCTGTTCGAAGGTGGCGAGCAGGCTCTCGGCGCCCTGGCCGTGCTCCTCCACGGAGAAGCCGTCGACGGCCGACCACTCGACGGTGAGCGTCTCCCCCTTGCGCCGGAAGGTGCCTCCCTTCCCCTTCCGTACGAAGACCCGGTCGATCTCCCAGTCGCGCCGGGCGGGCAGCTGCTGCACCGCCACGTCGAGGACGGTCACCTCCTCGTCCGTCTCGATGAGCCTGACCCGCCGGTCGAGCATCTCGCCGAGCACGAGCCGCTCGGTGGGCCGCTGCTCGAAACGCCGCACGTTCAGTACGCCGGTCGTGATGACCTGGCCCGTCTCGATGCCCGTCACGCGGGTCATGGGCAGGAAGATGCGGCGCCGCGTGGACAGCTCGACGACGAGGCCGAGGAGCCGGGGCGGCCTGCGCTGCACCCGGAGCGTCGCCACCAGGTCGCGTACGCGGCCGACCTGGTCGCCGTTCGGGTCGAAGACGGCGATACCGGCCAGATGCGAGACGAAGACCCGGGAGGCGCTCGCCGCCATGTCACGCGCCTCCCTCACTCTTGACGTCAGATCTTGGCGTTATATGCCGTTCTGTAGCGCAATGCGGGCTTCAGGCTAGCCCGTCCCGGTCGGATACGCCCCGGCGGAGCGTCCGGCCACACTGGCGACGATCCACCTAGTCAGCACGGGTACGCTGCCGTACTGCCGTAGCCGTAGCCGTCGTCCCCACGAGAGGCAGCGCCCCCTGTGTCAGCGATTCCCCCGGTCCGCCGTCCCCGCAAGACGGCGCTCGTGAGCGCGATGTGCGCGGGTCTGGTCGTCGGGGTCACCGGTCTCACCGGATGCAGCAGCGATGAGGACCCGGACGCGGGCACGAACGGCATGGGCAAGCTCTCCGCCGCGAAGATCCAGAGCAAGTCCCGCGCCGCGGCCGACGCGGCACCCGCGGTGCGGCTCTCGGGCACGCTGGTCAGCAAGGGCCACACGTACAAGCTCGACATGCGCCTGAAGGAAGAGGGCGGTACCGGCTCCGTGACCTCGAAGGGGGAGACCTTCAAGCTGCTGCGCGTCGGCAAGCAGCTCTTCCTGAAGGCCGACTCCGCCTTCTGGACGCACGAGGACGCCAAGGGCGGCGCCGAGAAGCCCGGCAAGACGGACGACGCCGCCGCGGCCAAGCTCGACGGCAAGTTCGTGAAGGTCCCGGCGGGGGACGCGGCCTACAAGCAGCTGAGCGGCTTCACGGACAAGGACCTCCTCCTGGAGGGCATGCTCACCCTGCACGGCAAGCTGGCCACCGGGGAGCGCGGCACGACGGACGGCAACCCCACCATCGAGATCAACGGCGACGAGGGCGCGGGCGGCACCCTGGACGTCTCCCTCGAGGGCAAGCCCTACCCGCTGCGCCTGGAGCGTGCGGGCGACACGGGCACGCTCCGACTCAGCGACTGGGGCCGGGACTTCCCGCTCAGCGAGCCGGACAAGGACGAGATGGTCGACTACGGCGAGCAGCTGCCCACGTCGTAGTCGTAGTCGTAGGTGCGACGTGCGCAGAGGCGGCGTGCGTACGCCGTGGGGGCGCGCCGGGCAGTGCGTACGCCACGGGAAGCGCGAACGCGTCTAGCCGCGCCGCTTCTTCCGCTTGAACAGCAGCCGCGGCAGCGCCTCGGGCACCGGCTGCCGGGTGGTCGCCCCGGTCGGCAGCGGCGGGGCCGCGAGGGAGCCGTCGGGCAGGTCGGTGATCGTGTCCTGCGGGGTGAGCCGGACGACCCGGCACTCGTCCGCCCAGCGCTGCGGCATCCGCTCACCGTCGGGCGCGTTCAGGCGCTTGCCCTTGAGCTCGGCGACGGCCGCCTCCCACGCCTCGGAGCGCGGCGCGAGCTCGGTCACCAGGGCCGTCCACGCGATGAGCCGACCGCCCTTGTCCTTGCTGCGTACGGTCACTTCGGCGGTGCCGCCGTCGACGAGCCCCGGCAGCGGCTGCTCTCCGGGGCCGTCACCGATGAGGTGCGCCGCACCCTCGTGCCATACGTGCCACAGGGCGCGGGCCGGTTCTTCGCCGCGCACCCAGATGAGGCCCGACTTCTTGGTGGCCTCCTCGAGGAGGGCCTGGGCGAGCAGCGTTTCTGTCATGCGCGCAGCCTATCGACTGCGCTCTACAGCCAGCCGTTGCGCTTGAGAGTGCGGTGAATGGTGTAGCAGGCACCGGCGATGAGGCCGAGGACCATCGGATAGCCGAACCGCCAGTGCAGCTCGGGCATGTGGTCGAAGTTCATGCCGTAGACCCCGCAGACCGCCGTGGGCACGGCGATGATCGCCGCCCAGGAGGTGATCTTGCGCATGTCCTCGTTCTGCGCGACCGCGGCCTGCGCGAGGTTGGCCTGGAGGATCGAGTTGAGCAGTTCGTCGAAGCCGACGACCTGCTCCTGGACGCGGGCCAGGTGGTCGGCGACGTCACGGAAGTACTTCTGGATGTCGGGGTCGACCAGGCGCATCGGCCGCTCGCTCAGGAGCAGCATGGGCCGAAGGAGCGGCGACACGGCCCGCTTGAACTCCAGGACCTCCCGCTTGAGCTGGTAGATCCGCCCGGCGTCGACACCGCGCGACGTGCCTTTGCCCGGCGCCGAGAACACCTCGGTCTCTACGTCGTCGATGTCGTCCTGCATGGCGTCGGCGACCGCGAGATAGCCGTCGACGACGTGGTCGGCGATGGTGTGCAGGACCGCGGAGGGGCCTTTGGCGAGCAGCTCGGGCTCCTCCTGGAGCCGGCGCCGCAGCGCGCGAAGGGAGCCGTGGCCGCCGTGCCGCACGGTGATGAAGAAGTCCCGCCCGGTGAAGCACATCACCTCGCCGGTCTCCACGATCTCGCTGGTCGCGGTGA
This sequence comes from Streptomyces sp. NPDC056486, assembly GCF_042795295.1. NCBI lineage: Bacteria > Bacillati > Actinomycetota > Actinomycetes > Kitasatosporales > Streptomycetaceae > Streptomyces > Streptomyces sp. NPDC056486. The sequence goes on along the minus strand of NZ_JBHTSF010000051.1, from coordinate 50,273 downwards.
GTTCGGCGTGCTCGACGTAGTGGATGGTCTTGAAGACGGTGAAGAGCGTGTCGTCGTAGCGCTCGAGCTTGGGCCGCTGGTGGGCGTGCACCGCGTCCTCGACAGCGAGGGGGTGCAGCCCGAACTCGGCGGCGATACCGGCGAATTCGGCCTCGGTCGGCTCGTGCAGACCGATCCAGGCGAAGCCGCCGTCGCGGCGCACCTGGAGCATCGCCTCGTGCGGCGTGAGCGTGTCGTCGCAGGCCGCGCGGCGGCCGTCGCGGTAGACGGCGCAGTCGACGACGGCCGATGCGGCGGTGGGGTCGCGGGTGGCGTCGTACGAGCTGTAGGCGCTGCCGTCCTTGCGGAGCGAGGGGCGGACGGCGGCGCGAAGGTCACGGATCATCGACATGGGCAGGCTCCTTTGACGGAGGCCGCCGGCGACGGGTGGAACTACCCGGAATGGGGACGTCCTGCTGAGGATGTTTGGCACGTCCACAAAGCGGGGAGCACCGCACCATCGCGGTGGCAGCTTCGCTACTGACTCAGATCAGAGAACTCAGAGAGATCAGGTGGAAACGAAGTGCTCTTCCGTCGCACGCGAGCACGGGGAGTACAGGCGCACAGTGGCAGCTACAGGGCTGCGTGAGGTGTCAGACGGAAGAACGGGTGGTACTGCACGGTCGACTTCGATCCATGGCAGCCCCACCTCCTCCGGCCGGTCCCCCGTAGGGGAAGTCCCAAGCGCGTAGCGCGCGAAGTCATCTGCCCGGGCTTGAGAGCGCGCTCTGCGTGCTGCCTGCGTGCTGCCCGGAACCAGCGGCCAACACTATCAGCCGACTGAAGTGTCAAGCCCCGTCTTTACCCGCCACTGACGAGTTCTATGCTCGCGTCATGGCTGATGTTCTTGCTCTGGTCGAGGCCCGTCTCCGTACTGGCCTGGGTGAACCGGACGCCCGCGCCGCGGTGACCTTCCTCGGCACCGACCGCGTCGAAGTGCTGCGCTTCACGGACGGGGACGTGGTCCGATACGCCACCCTCGGCATGTCCGCCCAGCCGATGGCCGACCCCACCGCCGCCCTGGCCGACCCGGTCAAGGGCCCGCGCGCCGAGCTGGTCCTTTCGGTACGAGGCGGCGTGGCCGACACGGACAAGGTGCTGCGCCCCCTCGCCGTACTGGCGGCCTCACCTCAGGTCGAGGGCCTGATCGTGGCCCCCGGCGCCTCGCTCGACGTGGGTGAACCGCTGTGGCCCGGCGCGCAGTTCACTTCGGTGCTCGTCGCCGAGCCGGGGGGTCTGGTGGAGGACCTGGAGCTCGACGAGCCGATGGAGCCCGTACGGTTCCTGCCGCTGCTGCCCATGACGCCGAACGAGGCGGCGTGGAAGCGGGTGCACGGCGCGCAGGCCCTTCAGGAGCGCTGGCTGAACAGCGGGGCGGACCTGCGCGATCCGCTGCGCAGGTCCGTGTCTCTGGACTGACTTCCTGGGTTGAGACTCCTTCAAGTCCTTTACGGGAAGCCTCAGTTGGCGAAGACGGTGACGCTGTCCTCCGTGGCGTGCTTCGGTTCGAGCTCCTTCGCCTCGTGGTTGAGGGCGTCCTTGCGGACCCAGACCACGACCGCGCCCAGCACCGCCGTGACGGCCGCGACCACGAACGGGATGTGGATGTTGCTCCACACCTCGATCTTCGGCGCGAAGAACGGCGCGGCAGCGGCGGCGAACCACCGGACGAAGTTGTAGCCGGCGCTGGCCACGGGACGCGGCGCGTCCGAGACGCCGAGCGCGAGCTCGGTGTAGACGGTGTTGTTCACGCCGATGAAGGCGCCGGACAGGATCGTGCAGACGATGGCCGTGGCGTGGTTGCCGTACCCGAGCACCAGGACGTCCGCGGCGAGAAGCACCAGCGAACCGCCGAGCACCTTCAGCGAGCCGAACCTCGCCTGCAGCCGCGGGGCCACGAGCACCGAGAAGATTGCGAGCAGCAGGCCCCAGGCGAAGAAGATCGCACCCGACTTGTACGGGGTCATGTTCAGCACGAACGGCGTGAAGGCCAGGACCGTGAAGAACGTGTAGTTGTAGAAGAACGCGGAGGCGGCGGCGGACGCGAGACCGCCGTGCCCCAGGGCCTTGATCGGCGCGAGCAGCGATGTCTTCCGCGCGGGCTTGGGCTGCTCCTTCAGGAACGCCGTGATGCAGAGGAAGCCGACCGCCATCAGGACCGCGGTGCCGAAGAACGGGTAGCGCCAGCTGGCGTTGCCGAGCACGGCGCCGAGCAGCGGCCCGCACGCCATGCCGAGGCCGAGCGCCGACTCGTAGAGCAGGATCGCCGCGGAGCTGCCGCCGGCCGCGGCGCCGACGATGACGGCAAGGGCGGTCGACACGAAGAGCGCGTTGCCGAGTCCCCATCCCGCGCGGAACCCGACGAGCTCGCCGACCGATCCGGAGGTGCCGGCGAGTCCGGCGAAGACCACGACGAGCGCGAGGCCGAGGAGCAGGGTCTTCTTGCCGCCGATCCGGCTGGAGACGAATCCGGTCACCAGCATCGCGATGGCGGTGATGAGGAAGTACGAGGTGAAGAGCAGGGAGACCTGGCTGGCGGAGGCGTCGAGGCCCTTGGCGATGGAGGGGAGGATCGGGTCGACGAGTCCGATGCCCATGAAGGCGACGACGGATGCGCCTGCGGTCGCCCAGACAGCCTTCGGCTGACGCAGAAGGCTCGGTGCTCCCTCGTCGAACGGGTCCCCTTCGGCGAGACCTCCTGTGCTGCTGTTCATGCCTGCTCCTTAGCGGCTTCCGTACTTCCGTAAGCGGCTTCCGTCGAGATCGTTGACGTATACACACATTAGTTAGCCAACCTAAAAGATGCAAGCTGCATCTAGTTTCGCCTGGTGACAGGGCCACGGACAGGGTCACGGGCAGGGCCACCGGACGGGTGATCGTCCTTGACGGGGCGACGACCGGGGAGGACCGTTGGTCGTTATGAGGGGCGAACCCAGTTGCCCGAAGTGTGGTGGCCGGGTCAGGGCTCCCGGTCTCTTTGCCGATTCCTGGCAGTGCGGTGTGCACGGGACGGTGCATCCGCTGCAGCCTGTGATCCCACCCAGCGTCGAGGCGCTCCAAGTCGTGGTGCATCGTGCGCAGGTGCCGGTCTGGATGCCGTGGCCACTGCCGGTCGGATGGCTGTTCACGGGCGTGGCCTGCGCGGGCGACGACCGCAGCGGCGGTCGCGCGACCGCCGTGGCCTGCTCGGGTCCCGCGCCGCTCGGCGGCATGGGAGAGCTGGTCCTGGTCGCCGAGGAGCTCGGCGTCGGCCTCGGTGCGCGGTACGCGGGCATCGACGGCCCGGATCCCGGTCCCTATCTGAACGTGGAGAAGCCGCCGCCGGCCAAGCTTCTCGCGGCAGGCAGGCCGACCCCGATGTGGCATGTGGCGGGCACGCCGGACGACCGCGCGGTCTTCGCGGGCGAGGCGCGCGGCCTGTGGCTGTGGGCGATCGCGTGGCCGGAGCAGTCGGGGCTCCTGATGTACGACGAGTTGGTGCTCACCGATCTGCGGGACGCGGGGGCCGAGACGGATCTGCTGCCGTGCGGGGCGCTTTCGCCGCGGATCCTGATGCCGTGATGCCGTGATGCCGTGATGCCGTGATGCGGTGATGCGGTGATGTCGTGATGTCGTCGCCCGGTGCGGTCGTTGCTGCCGTTGCTGCCGTGAGGGGTGTCTCCTCTGTGGCGGGCGGCGGAGCGTTCGGCTCCCGTTATCCTTGAGCGTCCCCTCGTCCGCCCCGTCAGAGTCCGGAGTCCGCGTCGTGCGCATCGATCTGCACACCCACTCCACCGCTTCCGACGGCACGGACACCCCGGCGCAGCTGGTGCGCAACGCTGCCGCCGCCGGGCTCGACGTCGTCGCGCTCACGGACCACGACACCACCCGCGGGCACGCGGAGGCCGTATCGGCCCTGGCGACACTCGACCGGGACCTCACCCTCGTCACCGGCGCCGAACTCTCGTGCCGCCTCGACGGCGTGGGCCTGCACATGCTGGCCTACCTCTTCGACCCCGACGAGCCGGAACTCTCCCGTGAGCGCGAGCTCGTGCGCGACGACCGGGTGCCCCGCGCGAAGACGATGGTCGGCAAGCTCCAGGAGCTCGGCGTCCCGGTCACCTGGGAGCAGGTCGCGCGCATCGCGGGCGACGGCTCGGTCGGCCGCCCGCACATCGCCGAGGCCCTGGTGGAACTGGGCGTCGTACCGACCGTCTCGGACGCCTTCACGTCCGACTGGCTCGCCGACGGCGGCCGCGCGTACGCCGAGAAGCACGAACTGGACCCCTTCGACGCGATCCGCCTGGTCAAGGCCGCGGGCGGCGTCACCGTCTTCGCGCACCCGGCGGCCGTCAAGCGTGGTCAGGTGGTGCCCGAGGCCGCGATAGCGGCGCTGGCCGCCGCCGGTCTCGACGGTGTCGAGGCCGACCACATGGACCACGACCCGGCCACCCGTACCCGGTTGCACGGGCTCGCCGCTGACCTCGGCCTGCTCGCCACGGGGTCGAGCGACTACCACGGCAGCCGCAAGACCTGTGTGCTCGGGGAGTTCACCACCGACCCCGAGATCTACGGGGAGATCACGCGCCGCGCGACCGGGGCGTTCCCGGTGCCGGGCGCGGGCGGAGGCCCCGCCGCGTAACAGCGGCTTCCCCGGCCTCCTCACCTTCCCCACCTTTTTCGCCGCCCCCGCGCGGGACTTTCGTACGACTCACTGCAAGGCCATCACTGTGTTCGACGTTGCCGTTTTCGGATCCCTCTTCCTCACCCTTTTCGTGATCATGGACCCTCCTGGGATCACCCCGATCTTCCTCGGACTCACCTCCGGCCGCCCCGCCAAGGTGCAGAAGAAGATGGCCTTCCAGGCCGTGTGCGTCGCGTTCGGCGTGATCGCGGTCTTCGGGCTCCTGGGTCACCAGATCCTCGACTACCTGCATGTCTCCGTCCCCGCGCTGATGATCGCGGGCGGTCTGCTGCTCCTGCTGATCGCGCTCGACCTGCTCACCGGCAAGTCGGACGAGCCGACTCAGACCAAGGACGTCAACGTCGCCCTCGTACCGCTCGGCATGCCGCTGCTCGCGGGGCCCGGCGCGATCGTCTCGGTCATCCTGGCCGTCCAGGACGCCGACAGCGTCGGCACGCAGATCTCCGTGTGGACGGCGATCGTGGCGATGCACGTCGTGCTGTGGCTCGTGATGCGCTACTCGCTGCTGATCATTCGGGTCATCAAGGACGGCGGCGTGGTCCTGGTGACGCGGCTCGCGGGCATGATGCTCTCCGCGATCGCGGTGCAGCAGATCATCAATGGTGTGACGCAGGTGATCAACGGCGCCTAGGGCGCCTCCGCCGCGGGCCGCTCGTGCCGCAGGCCGGCGCCGGACATGCCAAGGGCCCCCGTACCAAAGGTGTACGGGGGCCCTTCAACCTGTATGACAACCTGTGCGTTACGAGGCCTGGGATTCGGCCGGTCGGATATAGATGCGCTGGCCGATCGCTGCGGCCTGCTGCACGATCCGATTGACGGAGGCGGCGTCTACGACGGTCCGGTCCACGGCGGCGCCGTCGACGTCGTCGAGTCGCATGATTTCGAAGCGCATAAGGCTTCTCCCTTCGTCTGGTCATCCTCCTGGAGGAGAACTACTGGTGTTGTGGCCACCGGGACTGCTGTGTCCGGCGTTCCTACGGGTACAACGAGTTGCCCCCAGCAAACATTCCCTACGCTAAGGAAATTTTTCGACAGGCTAATTACTCACGAGTAGCGAGACCGGTTGTGTTCGCTGCGTGACCAGCGGGACAATGAGCGCCTATGGCCCCCATGAACGACGAGATCGAGATCAGCGCCCAGCTGGAGCGCGCCAACGGACTGCTCGAGCGCGTGCTCGCCGAGGTGGCGAAGACGCCGTCCACGCACGCGATCTTCGTCGATGCCGGATACGTGTACGCGGCGGCGGGACGGCTCGCGGTCGGCACGGAGGACCGGCGGGCCTTCGACCTGGACGCGGAAGGGCTGATCGACGCGCTCATCGACAAGGCGCGCACGATCTTCGCGGACAGCCGTCTGCTGCGCGTCTACTGGTACGACGGTGCGCGGCGCCGCATCCACACGGTGGAGCAGCAGTCGATCGCGGAGCTCCCCGACGTCAAGGTCCGCCTCGGCAACCTCAACGCGAACAACCAGCAGAAGGGCGTGGACTCCCTCATTCGGACGGATCTGGAGTCACTGGCCCGGCACCGCGCGATCAGCGACGCGGCCCTGATCGGGGGCGACGAGGACCTGGTCTCGGCGGTGGAGGCCGCGCAGGGTTACGGCGCGCGGGTGCATCTGTGGGGCATCGAGGCGGCCGAGGGCCGTAACCAGGCCGAGCCGCTGCTGTGGGAGGTCGACAGCCAGCGCACGTTCGACCTCGACTTCTTCAAGCCGTACGTGTCCCGGCGCACCGTGGCGACGTACGAGACGGCGGGCACGGCCCGGCCCTCGCGCGAGGACGTGCGGTTCGTGGGTGCGCAGATCGCCGCGAAGTGGGTGGCCGAGCGGGGGCGCGCGGCACTGGTGGACCTGCTGCCGGGTCATCCCTATCTGCCGGGGTCGGTGGACCAGGAGCTCTTGGTGGAGGCCGAGAAGCTGCTCGCGTACTCGCTGCGGGGGCAGTCGGATCTGCGGCGGGCGCTGCGGGACGGCTTCTGGGAGAACTTGCAGACGCGGTACTAGCGGCTGTGGGTGTGGGCCTGGGTATGGGTGTGGGTGTGGCTACGGGGTGGTGGTGCGCCCGTCCCAGAAGGTGATGAGGGCGGCGGCCGTCTCCGCCGGGCGGTCGGTGTTGGGGGAGTGCTCGGCGCCGGTGATGACCGTGCGGTGGGCGTGCAGCCGGTCCGCCATCTCGTCGAGCCAGGTGACGGGCCAGGTGTCGTCGCGCTCGCCGGAGACGACGTGCTTGCGCAGGGGTACGGCGGCGAGCTCCGTGACGCGGTCGGGCTCGACGCAGAGCTGCTTGCCGGTGGCGATGAGCTGGGCCGGGCTGTGCCGCAGCCAGCGCTCGCGCAGGACGTCACCGTCGAGGGCGGTGTCCTCGGGCGGATCGAAGGCCTGGATGGCGGCCCAGGCCTCGGCCATCGACAGGACGCCGAGCGCGTCCGTCAGCATTTTGGCGCGGGCCTGCTGCGAGGCGGAGATGGCGGCAGGGCCGGAGGCCATGAGGGTGAGCGAGGCGAAGGTGTCCGCGGGGGCGCGGAGGATGGCGGCGCGGGCGATCTGGCCTCCGAGGGAGTGCCCGAGGAGGTGGAGCGTGCCACCGACTGCGTCGGCCTGGGCGAGTACGTCCTGGGCCAACTCACCCTGTGCGTAAGCGGATTCGTCCTTCTCCGGGCCCTGGGTCTCGTACTGCCCGCGGCCGTCGACGGAGACCGCTCGATACCCGGCATCCGCGATGGGCCTGAGCAGGGCGATGAAGTCCTCCTTGCTCCCGGTGAATCCGGGGAGCAGCAGGACCGTGCCCTTGGCCTCGCCGGCCGGGCGGGCGTCCAGGGTGGCGAAGTCGCCGCGCGCGGTCCGGAGCCGCCGCGCGTCGACGCCGGGGGGCGGGGTGAAGGTCGGGGGCCTGCTCATACCTCCGAGGCTAGCGGCAGGTGTGGGCGCGGGCCTTGGGTGGGGTGGGCGGCTTGGCGTTGCTCGCGGCAGGGTTCCCCCCCGTGTCCGGGGTCAGCATTCCCGTGCGGGGTGCCCCTCCGGGCTGGGCGTGGCCGGCGTGGCCTGCTGGCTCCTGGCCGGGGCTTGGCGTCCGGTCCGTCTGTGCACTCGGGGTGGCTTTCCGCGCGGGGCTCCCCGTTGGGCGGCTGGGGGGCGCGGCGCTGGGTGGTGTCTGGTTCTGGTTCGGCTGTGTCCCGGGGGGCTTTGCCGCGCTTCGCGCGGATCTTTCCCTCCCGCCCGCCCGATTGCCCCGCGTCATCGGGCGGGGTCGGGGTGGGGGCGCAGTCGCGGTGGGGTTCATCCGCTTGTCCGTCCGCTCGTCACCGGGCAGACGCGGGGTAATCGGGTGGGCGGGTGGGAGACATCCGGCGCGGAGCGCCGGGGCAGGGTGGAGCGGACCGCAACTGTGCGGCAACAAAGGCGAGTTGGGGGTACGCAGAAGGCCCGGCACCCCCCGTAGGGGGTCCGGGCCTTCAGGCGTTAAGCCTCAGCGGAGTGCCTCAGCTCTCCTCGGCCGGCGCAGCCACCGCCTTGCGCGTACGGCGACGCGGCTTCGCGACCGCATCCTCCTCGGCGACAGCCGGAGCCGCCTCCGCGGCCTTGCGCGGACGCCGACGCGGCTTGGTCTCCTCCGTCGGCTGAGCGGGAATCTCGGCTTCGACGGTGTCGACGACGGTTTCGGCGGCCTTGCGGGTGCGGCGGCGGGGCTTGGTGGCGGGTGCCTCGGCCTCGGGGGCTTCGGCGACCTCGACCACGGGCTCGGCTGCCTTGCGGGTGCGGCGGCGGGGCTTTGTGGCGGGTGCCTCGGCCTCGGTCGTCTCTACGGCTTCGACGGTGTCGACGACGGTTTCCGCTGCTTTGCGGGTGCGGCGGCGGGGCTTGGTCGCGGGTGCTTCAGCCTCGGGGGCTTCGGCGACCTCGACCACGGGCTCGGCTGCCTTACGCGTACGGCGGCGGGGCTTTGTGGCGGGTGCCTCGGCCTCGGTCGTCTCTACGGCTTCGACGGTGTCGACGACGGTTTCGGCGGCCTTGCGGGTGCGGCGGCGGGGCTTGGTCGCGGGTGCTTCAGCCTCGGGGGCTTCGGCGACCTCGACCACGGGCTCGGCTGCCTTGCGCGTACGGCGGCGCGGCTTCGTGGCGGGTGCCTCGGCCTCGACCGTCTCCACGGCCTGGACAGCCTGTGCGGTCTCCACGGCCTCAACCGTCTCGACCACGGCCTCCGCGCCCTCAGAGCCGCTCCGCGTCCGGCGACGGCGGCGCGGTGTACGCGGCTCCGTCGGCTCGGCCTCGAGGGCAGGCGCAGGGGCGGTCGCAACGGCAGCCGCAGGCGCGGCAGCCTCGGCCACCGCTACGGCGGGAGCCTCCAGCGGCGTACCCGAGCGCGTACGGCGACGCCGACGCGGCGTACGCGCCTCACGCGGCTCGCGCTCCGGCTCAGGAGCGTGCCCGCGGTCACGGCCGCCGTCACGGCCGCCGTCGCGACCGCCACGGTCGCGGTCGCGTCCGCGCGAGCCACCCTTGCCGCCCGTTTCGCCGAGGTCCTCGACCTGCTCCGCGCGGAGCCCGGCACGGGTCCGCTCGGCACGCGGCAGCACACCCTTCGTGCCCACCGGGATGCTCAGCTCCTCGTACAGGTGAGGAGAGCTGGAGTACGTCTCGACCGGGTCGCTGAGGCCGAGGTTCAGCGCCTTGTTGATCAGCTGCCAACGCGGGATGTCGTCCCAGTCGACCAGCGTGATCGCGATGCCCTTGGCGCCCGCGCGGCCCGTACGGCCGATGCGGTGCAGGTAGGTCTTCTCGTCCTCGGGGGACTGGTAGTTGATGACGTGCGTGACGCCACCGACGTCGATGCCGCGCGCGGCGACGTCCGTGCAGACGAGGACGTCCACCTTGCCGTTGCGGAAGGCGCGCAGCGCCTGCTCGCGGGCGCCCTGGCCGAGGTCACCGTGCACGGCGCCCGACGCGAAGCCGCGCTTCTCGAGCTGCTCGGCGATGTCGGCGGCGGTCCGCTTCGTACGGCAGAAGATCATCGCGAGCCCGCGGCCGTCGGCCTGCAGGATGCGCGAGACCATCTCGGGCTTGTCCATGTTGTGCGCGCGGTACACGTGCTGCTTCGTGTTCGCGACGGTCTGGCCCTCGTCGTCCGGCGCGGTGGCGCGGATGTGCGTGGGCTGAGACATGTAGCGACGGGCCAGGCCGATGACCGCGCCGGGCATGGTCGCCGAGAACAGCATCGTCTGACGCTTCGGCGGCAGCATGTTGATGATCCGCTCGACGTCGGGCAGGAAGCCCAGGTCGAGCATCTCGTCGGCCTCGTCGAGGACCAGGCACTTGATGTGCTTGAGGTTGAGCTTCTTCTGGCCGGCGAGGTCGAGAAGACGACCCGGCGTGCCGACGACGATGTCGATGCCCTTCTTGAGGGCCTCGACCTGCGGCTCGTAGGCGCGGCCGCCATATATGGCGAGGACGCGTACGTTCCGCGCCTTGCCGGCGGTCAGGAGGTCGTTCGTGACCTGCTGGCACAGCTCACGGGTGGGGACGACGATGAGGGCCTGCGGGGCGTCGGTGAGCTGCTCGGGCTTGGCCCGGCCCGCCTCGACGTCCGCGGGGACGGTGACGCGCTCCAGGAGCGGCAGTCCGAAGCCGAGCGTCTTGCCGGTGCCGGTCTTGGCCTGGCCGATGACGTCGGAGCCGGAGAGCGCTACGGGCAGCGTCATCTCTTGGATGGGGAAAGGGCTGATGATGCCGACGGCCTCAAGGGCCTCGGCCGTCTCGGAGAGAATTCCGAGATCGCGGAAAGTCGTAGTCAGGGCATTGCCTCTTCTGTGAGACGCGGCCCGAGGCGAACGCTGGGGGTCGTGACCGTGCCACTACCGCCGGCTGCTTGGGGGGCGGGGCCGGGGGCGCGGGACCACTGCCTGCGCTCGAGCGCTCGTACCGCTGAGGTTCCCTCCTCATGCCGTCCGCACTTCGCGGGCCGCCTGGAGGGCTGTCGGGTCGGAGCCGATCGGGCCTCCGACCGGGCATCCTCATTCGTACGGCCCGACGAATATTCGACAGGCGCATTACCACTGTACCCCGGAATCTCGCAGGCGTGTCTGACGAATAAGTCACGTAGTCGTCGTCACAGTCACTGACCAGGCCCTTACACGTTGCTGCGAGCGGGCTATTGTGCGGTTTATGGAGACGCCTGACACCGCCGCTGACACACCTGCCGAACCCACTGGAATCGCCGCCCAGGACTGGAAGACCGCTGCTGACGAGCCGCACTACCGCGCCGCGGTGGTGGATCTGCTCGGAGCGCTCGCCTACGGAGAGCTCGCGGCATTCGAGCGGCTCGCGGAGGACGCGAAGCTGGCGCCGACGCTCGGTGACAAGGCTGAGCTGGCGAAGATGGCGTCGGCGGAGTTCCACCACTTCGAGCGGTTGCGGGACCGGCTCTCGGCGATCGGCGCGGATGCCACCGAGGCGATGGAGCCCTTTGTGGCCGCGCTCGACGGCTTCCACCGCCAGACGGCGCCGTCCGACTGGCTCGAGGGCCTCGTCAAGGCGTACGTGGGTGACTCGATCGCCAGTGACTTCTACCGCGAGGTCGCGGCGCGGCTCGACGGCGACACCCGTCGTCTCGTCCTCGGCGTGCTCGACGACACGGGGCACGCGAGCTTCGCCGTGGAGAAGGTGCGTGCCGCGATCGACGCGGATCCGCGCGTGGGCGGGCGGCTCGCGCTGTGGGCCCGTCGCCTTATGGGCGAGGCGCTCTCGCAGTCGCAGCGGGTCGTCGCCGATCGGGACGCCCTGTCGACCATGCTGGTCGGGGGCGTCGCCGATGGCTTTGACCTCGCGGAGGTCGGGCGGATGTTCTCCCGGATCACTGAGGCGCACACCAAGCGGATGGCTGCGCTGGGGCTCGCGGCGTAGTCGCTGGGGCTCCGGAGGCAGGGGCTGCATTCCACCCGCGGGTGCGTCGTGGCTGGGCGCGCAGTTCCCCGCGCCCCTTCGGGCGCGGCCCGCGGTGGAGCCGCATATCTCAGAACCCGCGTACCTTGCCCGCGCCCCCTCGGGCGCGGGCGCTGAGACTCTGCGGGGCTGCCGTGTTCACCTGCAGGTGCGTCGTCGTGGCTGGTCGCGCAGTTCCTCGCGCCCCTTCGGGCGCGGCCCCCTGAGAGGCGCCCCCCGGCGGCGCTACGCCGTCGCTGAGCGACGGCGTAGCCGACTCCGGCTGGGGCGGATCAGGAGTGAGAGCAGGGCTGCTGCCACCGCCACCGCGCCTGTGATCGTTGCGGGTGCGTGGCCCGCGCCGAGGGCCATGTGCGCGACGATGGCGCCGATCACGCCGCCCGCGGCGCCGGTCGACAGGACCAGGCTTCGTACGGGGAGCCGGTGGGCCAGCCGGTGGGCCGCTGCCCATGCCAGGGCGAAACCGAGCAGTGCAGAGCCGAGTGCTTCCAGAATCACAGGGTGTCCCTCCCTCGCGGCCAGGTGCAAAACGGTCGTAGCCGGTCTTACCCCTGGCAGCCGGAACGCAATCCTCCAGACCCGCCGTAGACCCCTCCGTGAACCGCTCCGTGAACCCCGCCGTGCGCAAGGCGCGCGTCAACACACGAGAACGGCCCGGTGGTTGTGACCACCGGGCCGTTCTCGTTGTTCGTCCTGCGTGCAGCGCCCGTGACCTACAGGGCGCTGAAGCCCACCTTGCGTGCGGTCGGCTCGCCGAGCTCGACGTACGCGAGGCGGTCGGCCGGAACCAGGACCTTGCGGCCGTGGTCGTCCACGAGGCTCAGCAGCGGCGACTTGCCGGTCAGCGCCTCGGACACCGCGTGCTCGACTTCCTCGGCACTCTGGGTGCTCTCGAGCACGATCTCGCGGGGCGCGTACTGCACGCCGATCTTGACCTCCACGGCTTTGTCCCTCCGACGGTCAGTGATGTGCGCGTCGTCCGCGCCGTACTCAGCACACATTAGCCCGGTGAGGCGACGCTCATGCTTCCGCCGCTGCACGCCAGTAGCGAACAGAGATCGGGAACAGAACGCGAATGCCGGAAACCGGGGGTCAGTGACCGTCCAGGCCGTGCAGCGGGAAGCCCGCGATGCCGCGCCAGGCCAGCGAGGTGAGCAGTTCCACCGCCTTGTCGCGCGGAACCGTGCTGCCGCTGGCGAGCCAGTACCGGGCGACCACCTGTGAGTAGCCGCCGAGCCCCACGGCGAGCAGCATCGCCTCGTCACGGGGCAGACCCGTGTCCTCGGCGATGACCTCGCAGATCGCTTCCGCGCACTGGAGCGTGACCCGGTCCACCCGCTCGCGGACCGCGGCCTCGTTCGTCAGATCGGACTCGAAGACGAGGCGGAAGGCACCGCCCTCGTCCTCCACGTACGCGAAGTACGCGTCCATCGTGGCCGCGACCCGCAGCTTGTTGTCCGACGTGGACGCGAGCGCCGTACGGACGGACTGCAGCAGCGATTCGCAGTGCTGGTCGAGCAGAGCGAGGTAGAGGTCGAGCTTTCCGGGGAAGTGCTGGTAGAGCACCGGCTTGCTGACTCCGGCCCGCTCGGCGATGTCGTCCATCGCTGCCGCGTGGTAACCCTGCGCGACGAAGACCTCCTGTGCCGCGCCCAGCAACTGATTGCGTCGGGCACGACGCGGCAGGCGTGTGCCCCGAGGGCGCGCTGCCTCTGTCTGCTCGATGGCTGTCACGCCGCCTCCCATGATCGTGAATGTGCGGTGTGCGCCGCGCGGCCATCGTACTTTTCGGTAACCCTGATGTGCGCGGTACGAGCGGAGAATTTCACGGACTGGATGACCGCGAAACCCGTGCTTAGCAGGGCAAACACGGGCAGCTCAGCGATAGTCGTCTTCGTCGATGCTGACGACGCGGGCCTGTTCGGCCAGGTCGGCCTCGTTGGCCGCGGCCGTGTCCGCGCCTTCCAGGGAGTCGTCCTGGCTCGGCGCGAGGTCGGTGTGCTGCTCCGCGGCATCGGCCTCGGGTGTCTCGGTGCTGATGTCGTTGATGTGGCCGATGGCGGTGGTGTCGGTGGCCTCTTCGGCCTGGAAGGTCTCGGGGTCGGACGGGTCGACTGTCATCGTGGCTCTCTTCCCTACGGAGTCCCTGGCGGACTAGTGGTGCGAGTGCCCTGTTCACCCTCTTCTATGAGCCTAGGAGACCTCCGAACCAGGCGCTACGTGATCTCCCGGCGCCGTCGCCGGGATATGCGACGCCGATCAGCGGGATCTGTGACTGCGAACACATGAACCACCGTGTGATCGTCTCGTAACATTGCCGCATGTCTTCGACCGAGCTGCCGAACCTGATCGCCGCCTCCGTCGCCCCGAAACCGGGTGCCGTCGGGGTCGCGCCGGGCGAACGGCTCGATTCGGTCACCCTTCCCGGGCTCACGCTCTCGGTGCGTTCCAGACCGCCGGTCCGCGAGGGACTTCCCCCGGCGCTGTACGTGCACGGGCTCGGCGGATCCTCGCAGAACTGGTCGGCGCTGATGCCGCTGCTCGAGGACGTCGTCGACTGTGCGGCGATCGACCTGCCGGGGTTCGGCGACTCGCCGCCGCCGGACGACGGCAACTACTCGATCACGGGACACGCGCGCGCGGTCATCCGTTATCTGGACGCGCGCGAAGACGCGCCCGTGCATCTGATCGCCAACTCGCTGGGCGGCGCGGTCACCACCCGCGTCGCCGCCGTCCGCCCGGACCTGGTCCGCACCCTCACGCTGATCTCGCCCGCGCTCCCGGAGCTGCGGGTGCAGCGCACGGCACTGCCGACCGGGCTCCTCGCGGTGCCCGGCGTCGCGAGTCTGTTCACCCGGCTCACCAAGGACTGGACGGCCGAGCAGCGGGTCAGCGGCGTCATGGCGCTCTGTTACGGCGACCCGGGCCGGGTCTCGCCCGAGGGATACAGTGCGGCGGTGCGGGAGATGGAGCGCAGACTCGCCCTTCCGTACATGTGGGATGCGATGGCCCGCTCGGCGCGTGGCATCGTGAACGCGTACACCATGGGCGGGCAGCAGGGTCTGTGGCGACAGGCGGAGCGGGTGCTCGCGCCGACGCTGCTCATCTACGGCGGCCGGGATCTGCTCGTCTCGTACCGTATGGCGCGCAAGGCCGCCGCCGCGTTCCGTGACTCACGGTTGCTCACGCTGCCGGACGCGGGGCATGTGGCGATGATGGAGTATCCGGATACGGTGGCCACGGCAATCCGCGAACTCCTCGCGGATACAGGAGAGTTGAATGCATCCGGTCAGTCGAGCGCTGGGAGCTGAGGCGGCGAGTGGGACGTCATAGCCGCCGAGGTTCGGTCGACCTCGAAGACAACACGGGCAGTACGGACACTGCCGACATACCGTCACCGCAGGGCGCACGCCCGCCGGCTCCCGGCACGGGGCGCCGCAGACGCGCCCCGGGGGACGCCGGCACGCCCGCGCACGGGGTCCCGCAAGCGACCCCGCCGCACGGCACGCCCCAGGCCACGCCTCCGCGTGGCACGCCGCACGTCCGTGGCGGGCACCCCGAGCAGCGTGAGCCGGGCGGGGCCTGGGGATCCGGGCCCCGGACGGGCGCCGCCGCTCACGGAGCGCCGGGCGCACGGACCGCGCCGCCCCGCATGCCGGGGCCCCGCCGCGACTACGTGGACGCGTTCGGCGACGAGTTCCCTGAAGAAGACCCCTTCGCGACCGGAGCGACCCGGGTCGCTCCCGCGTCGACCGCCGTCCCGCCCCACGACCCGTACGCCTCCGTCACCGACTGGGACCGCGCGGTCGACGAGGACGAGGAAGCCCACGGAGAGCTCTGGTCCGAAGGGTCCGAAGGATCTGCGGGGTCCGACGGGAGCGACGGCCCCGGCGGCATCGCGGACGACGAGGACGACGAGGGCAAGGGCGGCAGGTCGGGCGGCAAGGGCCGCACCTTCACCGGGATAGCCGCCGCCGCTGTCACCACCGTCCTCGCGGTCGTCGTGGCCGGTCAGGTGGCTGACGGGGCAAAGGATTCTGCTCCCCGCCCGCAGGCCGCGAAGGGCCAGGACGACCGCGCCGCGGCCGATGACGCGTCCCGCTCGGACGACCGGCCCACGCCCGCGGAGTCCGCCCCGGCGACGTACGAGACGAAGATGGCCAAGAAGTACCCGCTCGACGCCAAGCTCACGGCGTCCGGTGACTTCGACGGGATGGCCGGGTTCGACAAGGCGCCCGGCAAGGGGCAGAAGTTCCGCTACCGCGTCGACGTCGAGAAGGGCATGGGTCTGGACGGCGAGCTGTTCGCGGCGGCCGTGCAGAAGACCTTGAACGACGACCGGAGCTGGGCGCACAACGGGGGCCGGACCTTCGAGCGGATCTCTTCGGGGAAGCCCGATTTCGTCATCACGCTCGCCAGCCCGGGGACGACCGGGAAGTGGTGCGCGAAATCCGGGCTCGACACCCTTCAGCAGAACGTTTCCTGTGACTCCGCGGCCACGGACCGCGTCATGATCAACGCCTATCGGTGGGCGCAGGGCGCCAAGACCTACGGCGACCGCATCCATCCGTACCGGCAGATGCTGATCAATCACGAGGTCGGTCACCGGCTCGGCTTCAATCACACGGACTGCACGAAGGACGGCGAGCTCGCGCCCGTCATGCAGCAGCAGACGAAGTTCCTCGACCACGACGGAATCAAGTGCAAGGCCAACCCTTGGGCCTTTCCGAAGAGTTGAGAGAGCTGACCCCGGCGAATTGACCGCGCGGTGAGCGTTCTGTGCTCACCGCGTGTTCGACGGCTTTGACATCCGCCGAAAGTTCGTTCATATTTCTCCGCATGTCGCCTCGTCACGCCTCCTCGCGCGCCGCCCTTGAGCTGGCGCTCTTTGGCGTGACCGCGCTCTGCGTGTCCGACATTCACTGTTGCTGACGTCCGCCCCTGGCGTGTGCGTCGCTTTCTCTCCGGACCCTCTGCATCCTCTGCGGTCCTGACTGACCTTCTTCGGCGGCCCCGGGGCGAGCTCTGCTCTCTTCCCCTGCTCGATTCTCCGAGAGGTCCCTTCCCATGCGTCAACCGTCCGTCATAGCCCGCCGCGTGGCAGCGGCATCCGTCAGCCTGGTCCTGGCAGCGGGCGCCGCCGCGTGCGCGGGCCCCGAGGACGCCGACGGCAATGGCGCCGGGAGCGCCGACGGCAAGCCCGCCAAGGGCGGTACGCTCTCCGTCCTCAACAGAGACCCGCAGGTCGACTTCGATCCGGCGCGGCTCTACACCTCCGGCGGCGGCAACGTCCCCTCGCTCGTCTTCCGTACGCTCACCACCCGCAACCGCGAGGACGGCGCCAAGGGCTCGGAGGTCGTGCCGGACCTCGCCACGGACCTCGGCAAGTCGAGCAAGAACGCCACGGTGTGGACGTACACCCTCAAGAAGGGCCTCAAGTACGAGGACGGCTCGCCGATCACGTCGGCCGACATCAAGTACGGGATCGAGCGCTCCTTCGCCGGTGAACTCTCCGGTGGCGCGCCCTACTTGAGGGACTGGCTGATCGGCGGCGACAAGTACGCGGGGCCCTACAAGGACAAGAGCGGCAAGGGGCTCGAGTCGATCGAGACGCCCGACGAGCGGACCATCGTCTTCCACCTGAACAAGCCCGAGGGCGAATTCCCCTATCTGGCGACGCAGACGCAGTTCACGCCCGTCCCCAAGAGCAAGGACAAGGGCACGAAGTACGAGGAGCACCCGGTCTCCTCGGGCCCGTACAAGGTCGTCAAGAACGAGAACGACGGCGAGCGCCTGACCTTGGAGCGCAACCCGCACTGGTCGGCGAAGACCGACCCCGAGCGCAAGGCCTACCCGGACAAGATCGACGTGCGGTCCGGCCTCAACTCGTCCGTCATCAACCAGCGCCTCTCGGCGGGCCAGGGCGCGGACGCCGCCGCCGTGACCACCGACACGAACCTCGGCCCCGCCGAACTCGCCAAGGTCACCGGCGACAAGGAGCTGTCCTCACGGGTGGGCACCGGGCACTTCGGATACACGAATTACCTCGCCTTCAATCCGAAGGTGAAGCCCTTCGACGACCCGAAGGTGCGCCAGGCCATCTCGTACGCCGTCGACCGCTCGTCCGTGGTCAACGCCGCCGGCGGCTCGTCGCTCGCCGAGCCCGCGACGACGTACCTGCCGAACCAGAAGTCCTTCGGATACACGAAGTACGACCACTTCCCGGCGGGCAAGTCCGGCAACGCGAAGAAGGCCAAGGAGCTTCTTAAGGAAGCCGGTCACAAGGACGGGCTCACCATCACGCTGACCCACTCCAACGCCAAGGACTTCGAGACGAGCCCGGAGATCGCCACCGCGATCCAGGACGCCCTGAAGAAGGCCGGGATCACGGTCAAGCTGGAAGGCCTTGAGGACAACGACTACAAGGACAAGGTCCACAGCGCCAAGACCGAGCCGGGTCTCTTCCTCGCCCACTGGGGTGCCGACTGGCCCTCCGGCGGTCCCTTCCTCGCCCCGATCTTCGACGGGCGGCAGATCGTGAAGGACGGCGCCAACTTCAACACCGGCTTCCTGAACGACAAGTCGGTCAACAACGAGATCGATGAGATCAACAAGCTCACCGACCTCGACGCGGCCGCGAAGCGCTGGGGCGCCCTCGACAAGAAGATCGGCGAGCAGGCCCTGACCGTGCCGCTCTTCCACCCGGTCTACAAGCGCCTGTACGGCAAGGACGCGAAGAACATCGTGATCAGCGACTGGACGGGTGTCCTGGACATCTCCCAGGTCGCGGTCAAGTAAGGGTTACTGGTCACATCACCATGAGCGAGGCCCTTCTGGCCTCGGAAGCGGGGACGGGCGTCACGGCGCCCGCCCCGACTTCCGGTGCCCGTCAGTTCTGGCGGCGGCTGCGTACGCAGCGCGCCGCCCTCGTCGCGGCGGCCGTCGTCGCGCTGCTCGTCCTGGTCGCGCTCGCCGCGCCGCTGCTCACCGCCATCGAGGGCCAGGACCCCAGTACGTACCACCCCGACCTCATCGACTCCGGGCGCGGCGGCGTGCCCATCGGCTCGTTCGGCGGGGTCAGCGCCGAGCACTGGCTCGGCGTCGAACCGCAGACCGGGCGCGATCTGTTCGCCCGCCTCGTGTACGGCGCGCGGGTCTCCCTCGGCGTCGCGCTCGCCGCGACCCTCGTGCAGGTGCTGCTCGGCGTCACCATCGGCATCGCGGCCGGGCTCGGCAACCGCTGGGTCGACCAGGTGCTCAGCCGCGCCACCGACGTCATCGTCGCCATGCCGCTGATGGTCCTCTCGCTCGCCCTGATGGCGATCGTGCCCAGCGGCTTCCCGCGCCCCGTCCTCGTCGCCCTGGTCATCGGGCTCGTCGCCTGGGGCAGTACGGCCAAGATCGTGCGCGCGCAGACCATCACCCTCAAGGAGCTCGACTACGTGGCCGCCGCCCGGCTCAGCGGCTGGAGCACCTGGCGCATCGCGCGCCGCGAACTCCTGCCGGGGCTCGCCGCCCCCGTCATCACGTACGCGGCGCTGCTCGTCCCGTTGAACATCACGGTGGAGGCGGCGCTCTCCTTCCTCGGCGTCGGCGTCAAACCGCCGACCGCCTCCTGGGGGCAGATGCTGACCTCGGCCGACATCTGGTACCAGGCCGCGCCGCAGTACCTACTGCTGCCCGCAGGGGCGCTGTTCGTGACGGTGCTCGCCCTGACCGTCCTGGGGGACGGCGTGCGGACCGCGCTCGATCCACGGGCCGCGTCGCGGCTGCGGGTCGGCACCGGGAAGAAGCGGGAGGGCAAGGCATGACAGGCCTTCTGCACGGCATGACCGGATTCCTCCTGAGGCGCGCGGTGGGCGCCCTCGTCACGCTGCTCGCCATCTCCGTGATCATCTACGCGGTCTTCTACGTCGCTCCCGGCGACGTCGCCCAGATCACCTGCGGTCCGCGCTGCTCACCGGCTCAAGTGGCACAGGTGTCCGAGCAGTTGCGGCTCGACGATCCGGTGTACGTCCGCTACTGGGACTTCCTGCAGGGCATCTTCGCCGGCCAGGACTACTCGACGGGCACGGGCGTCGAGCACTGCGACGCCCCCTGCCTCGGGCTCTCCTACCAGAGCGACCAGCAGGTCACCCAGCTGATCCTGACGAAGCTGCCCGTCACCGGGTCGCTCGCGCTCGGCGCCATGGTGATGTGGCTGATCCTCGGCGTCGGCACCGGCGTCCTGTCCGCCTGGCGGCGCGGGCGCGTCACCGAGCGCGTCCTGACCGGCGTCACCCTCGCGGGCACGGCCACGCCCGTCTTCGTCATCGGCCTGCTCCTGATGATCGTGGTCTGCGGCCAGCTGAACTGGCTGCCCTTCCCGCAGTACGTACCGTTCACCGACGACCCTCAGCAGTGGGCGTGGAACCTGCTCCTGCCCTGGCTGTCCCTCGCGCTGATCGAGGCCGCCAAGTACGCGCGCCTCACCCGCGCCTCGATGCTGGAGACCCTCGCCGACGACCATGTGCGGACGTTTCGCGCGTACGGCGTCGGGGAGCGCTCGATCATCGGCAAGCACGCCCTGCGGGGCGCGGCCGCCCCGGTCATCGCGATGAGCGCCAACGACTTCGGGTCGATGTTCGGCGGCGCCGTGCTCAGCGAGACACTCTTCGGCCTGCCCGGCATGGGGCGCGAACTCGTGCACGCGGTCAAGGAGGTCGATCTGCCGGTCGTGGTCGGCATGGTCCTGGTGACCGGCTTCTTCGTGGTGCTCGCCAATGCCGTCGCGGACGTCCTTTACGCGGTGGCCGACCGAAGGGTGGTCCTGTCATGAGCGTGGCCCAAAGCCTCGTCCAAGTGACCGACCTGGTGGTCGATTTCGGGGACACGCGCGCCGTCGACCGGCTCTCCTTCACCCTTGAGAAGGGCGCCGCGCTCGGCCTCGTCGGCGAGTCGGGGTCCGGCAAGAGCACGGTGGCCTCCGCGCTGCTCGGGCTCCACCGGGGCACCGGCGCGGGCGTCGACGGATCCGTCCTCGTCGGCGGCATCGACGTACAGGAAGCGTCCGGTGAGGAGCTGCGACGCCTTCGGGGCGGGAAGGCGGCGATGGTCTTCCAGGACCCGCTGTCGTCCCTCGATCCGTACTACGCGGTGGGCGACCAGATCGCCGAGGTGTACCGCGTGCACACCGGAGCCTCGCGCCGGGCGGCACGCGCGCGTGCCGTCGACGTGCTCGACCGGGTGGGCATTCCGGATGCCGTACGCAGGGCGCGATCGAGGCCGCACGAGTTCAGCGGCGGCATGCGGCAGCGCGCGCTCATCGCCATGGCGCTCGCCTGCGAGCCCGAGCTCCTGATCGCCGACGAGCCGACGACCGCCCTGGACGTCACCGTGCAGGCCCAGATCCTCGACCTGCTGCACGGGTTGCGGGCGGAGACAGGGATGGGCCTTCTCCTGGTCACCCACGACGTGGGTGTCGCGGCCGAGAGCGTCGACGACGTCCTGGTCATGCGGTACGGCAGGTCCGTGGAGCGGGGGCCCGTGCGGGAGGTTCTCGGCGCGCCGAAGGAGGCGTACACGAGGGAGCTGCTCGGGGCGGTGCCCCGGGTGGACTCACCGCGCGATGCG
The DNA here is from genome assembly GCF_042795295.1 of Streptomyces sp. NPDC056486. Classification (NCBI taxonomy): domain Bacteria; kingdom Bacillati; phylum Actinomycetota; class Actinomycetes; order Kitasatosporales; family Streptomycetaceae; genus Streptomyces; species Streptomyces sp. NPDC056486. Next base: position 29,002 of record NZ_JBHTSF010000051.1, on the reverse strand, counting down.
GCATCCCGCGAGCAGGGCGACGTCGTACTGGAAGCGGTCGGTCTGCGGCGGGAGTTCGGGCGCGGGAAGCGTGCGTTCGCCGCCGTGGACGACGTGTCGCTCACGGTCCGCCGTGGGGAGACGCTCGGGGTCGTGGGCGAGAGCGGCAGCGGCAAGACGACCCTCGGGCGGATGCTGGTGGGGCTCCTCGATCCCTCGGCGGGGGAGATCCGGCACGGGGGCGCGCCGGCGTCGGCCGACGGGACGCGGGCCGGGGTGCAGATGGTGTTCCAGGACCCCGTCTCCTCGCTCAATCCGCGCCGCGGCATCGGGGAGTCCATCGCCGATCCGCTGCGCGCCAGGGGCGAGCGCGACGACTCCGTCGTGCGCGCACGGGTGAGCGACCTCATGGAGCGCGTCGGGCTCGATCCGGCGTACTACGGACGCTATCCGCACGAGTTCAGCGGCGGTCAGCGGCAGCGTGTCGGGATCGCGCGGGCCCTCGCGGCCGACCCCCGGGTCATCGTGTGCGACGAGCCGGTCTCGGCGCTCGACGTGACGACGCAGGCGCAAGTGACCGCGCTCCTCGCCGAACTGCAGAAGGAGCACGGGCTCGCCCTCGTCTTCATCGCGCACGACCTCGCGGTGGTGCGCCAGGTCAGTGACCGGGTCGCGGTGATGCGGCAGGGGCGGATCATCGAGCAGGGATCCGTCGACGAGGTGTACGGAGCACCCCGACAGGCGTACACCAAACAGCTGTTGGCGGCCGTGCCCGCGCTCGACCCGGAAGCCGCGGCGCAGCGCCGTACGGCCCGCAGGGAGCTGGCCGCAGCTTAACGCTCCGTAGCGAAAGAGCGCTCTCCCGGTGTCATAGCGCGACAGAACGCTACCGGCACGGGAAAGTTACGGCCGTTCACCCCTTTTGGTGGGGGGGTGGGAAAACCGCCAAAAACCCCCCCGCCAGGGCCCCAACGGTAGGGCCCCGGGCGGCCCCGGGGGCCACCGCGGCGCGCCAAAAGGGGGGTG
>NZ_JBHTSF010000051.1:0-27987 GCF_042795295.1 Streptomyces sp. NPDC056486 | reverse complement strand
CATGGCCCTACATTCCCCTACGGCATGGGTTATTTTAGGGCGGTTCCCCCTTTTTGGTGGGTTCTTTCAAACCCGTCCAACCGGCCACCGGCATGTCCGCATACGTTCGTCCCGCTGCGAGCCGCTGGTCCAACGGCGGCTCTCCATATGGGAGATCGGGGGTGTACGCGTGCGCATCGGACTGCTTACGGAGGGTGGCTATCCGTATGTGAGCGGTGACGCCAGGCTCTGGTGCGACCGGCTCGTGCGCGGGCTCGGGCAGCATGAATTCGACATCTACGCACTCAGCCGCAGCGAGCGGCAGGAGGCGCAGGGCTGGATCGAGCTGCCGCCCCAGGTGGAACGGGTGCGGACGGCGCCCTTGTGGATGGTCGACGACGACGCCGCCTTCGGAGCCGGGTACGGACGGCGGGCGCGGCGGCGCTTCGCGGAGTGCTTCGGTGAACTGGCCGCGGTGGTGTGCGACTCCGGTGTCTCCGGGGAATCCGGGTCCTCCGGGGCGTTGGCGGACCGTTTCAGCAGTGCGCTCCACGGCCTCGCCGAACTCGCGATGGACGAGGGCGGACTCGTCGCCGCACTGCGCTCCGAAGCGGCCGTGCGCGTCCTGGAGAGCGCGTGCCGCGCGCCGGGCGCACTCCGCGCCGCGCGCACCGCACGGGTCCCCGACCTGCTCGCCGTGGCGGGCCACCTGGAGCGCGCGCTGCGGCCGCTCTCCCTCGACTGGTACGGAGACGACGGCCTCGGCGCGGTGGACCTGTGCCACGCCACGTCCGGCGGCCCTGCGGCGCTCCCCGGTCTCCTCGCCAAGCACTTCTCCGGAGTGCCGCTCCTGGTCACCGAGTACGGCGTACAGCTGCGGGCGCACTACCTCGCGACCGGCGACGACGCGCTCAGCGCGCCGGCGCGGGCGCTGCTCACCTCCTTCCACGGCAAGCTCGCCGCCGAGGTGTACCGCCGGGCCACGATCATCACGCCCGGCAATACGCACGCCCGCCGCTGGCAGGAGCGGTGCGGGGCCGAGCGCGCGAAGCTGCGCACCGTCTATCCGGGCATGGAGGCGTCCCGCTTCGCCGATGTCGGCGAGCGCGAGGACCCGGGCGACCCGGACACCCTCCTCTGGGTCGGACGCATCGAGCCGGCCAAGGACCTGATCTCCCTCCTGCACGCCTTCGCGGAGGTCCGCAAGGAGGAGCCGAAGGCGCGTCTTCGCATCGTCGGCGCACCCGCGGAAGGCCCGGAGGCCGCCGCGTACCTCGCGCACTGCAGGGCGCTCGCCGCGCAGCTCTTCCCCGACGAGGCGCAGGGAGCGCACGCCGTCGGCGACAACCCCGTGTCCTTCGAGGAGATCGGCACGCCCGAAGCGCCCGAACTCGAGGACGCGTACGCCGCGGGGAGCGTCGTCATCCTGTCGAGCGTCGTCGAGGGGTTCCCGATCAGCCTGGTCGAGGCGATGTTCTGCGGGCGCGCGACGGTCTCCACGGATGTCGGCGCGGTTGTCGAGGTCATCGGCGGCACCGGGCTCGTGGTGCCGCCGCGCAACCCGCGGGCTCTCGCCGAGGCGTGCGTGGCACTGCTGCGCGACGCGGGGCGGCGCGAGCGGCTCGGTGCTGCGGCGCGTGCGCGGGCGCTCGAACTGTTCACCGTGGAGCAGAACATCGAGGCATTTCGCGGCATCTATCTGGAGATCGTCTCGCACTGTCCGGTGCACAGGGAGGCGGTCGACGACACAGGCGAGCCGGTGCCGTTCGGCAATCCGGCGGAGGCGTACGTGCCGGGGCGGTGGGCGGTCGCCGCGGGCGGCGGGGACGCGGGCTCCGGCTCGGGCGGTGGGCCCAGCTGGGCGCGGGAGACGGACCGGCCGGAGCAGTTGAAGGGGGCGGGCGTATGAGCAAGCAGCAGAAGGTGGATGCGCCGCGGGCTCCGGCGAGCCCTGGTGGGTGGGATGTGCGGTCGGAGGAACTGGTGGCCGACGCGGCACTGGTGGGGGAACCCGCGGCTTGGCGGGGGCCAAGCGCCGGTGCCGGTGCCGGTACTGCCTCCAAGCCTGTACGACGCGGTGGCGTCGATCCGGTGAAGGCGCTGATGCACCGGCATCGAAAGCTGTGCGAGCGCGCCGTCGACCCGCTGGAGATCGCCGCCGGGCTCGAGGCGCACGGGGTGACCGACAGGACCGCCGCGCGGTTCAGGCACCGGGACGTGTTCGCGCTCGCCGAGGAGATGTACGCGCGCGTGCCGCGCGGCGAGGAGGAACGCGGCGTCCCCGTGGCGCTTCCCTCACATGGAGCTCCCCAACTGCCGACCGGCTGGGCGCTGTTCGCCCTGCTGCCGGGTGTGGTCTGCGGGCTCGCAGCCGTGGGGCTCGAACTGAGTGAGGGGCGTGCGCGGATCGCGGTGGGGCTCGGCGGAGCGCTCGCCGTCGCCGTCGCGCTGCGGGTGGCTCTTCGGTACGGTCCGCTGCGTTGCGCGCACCAGGTGGTGCCGGCCACGCGCGCGTGGGTGTGTCTTCTCGTCGCGTACGCCCTCTTCGGAGACGGTCTGCTGCGGGCCGCCGTCTCCGGTGGACCCGATGGCCCCTGGGCGCCGTCGACCGCTGTCGCCCTGGGGCTCTCGCTCGCTGTCGCGCCCGCGGTGTGGTGCGTGTGGCTGTTCGCCGTGGGGGCACGGAGGCGGTTGTCGCTCAGCCGGGGGCTCGCCGAGTTCACCTCTGCCGTACGGCCGTTGCTCCTGGGCGTGGTCGCGCTGTACCTCTGCGCCCTGGGTGCCCTGCTCGTGGGGTCCGGTGCCGTCTACGGCGTGCGGGCCGCTGCCGGTGCCGGAGCTCTCGGCGCGCTGCTGCTGCTCTCCCGGCTCCTCTCCTCGTACGGGTTCATGCGTGCGCCCCTGCTGATGCTGGGGGCCGCGGGAGCCGTGGAGGTGGGCTCGATCGCCTGCGTGTTCGCCGGGCGTCTGCCCGGGTTCGCGTGGCTCGCGGCCCCGGTGGAGGGGGCGGTCCGGGCCTGGGGGCCCGGTGTCGTACCCGTCGTCGCGTGTGGCGCCGCCGCGTGCGTGCTGTTGCTCCATTCCCTGCGGGTGCTCAGCCGGGCCTCCGCGCACGCGGGCGGGGCGCCTTGAGCGTTCCTGCCCGCCCCACCCCACTTCACTCCACTCCGAAAACTTTCTCTCCCGCGGGGCCGACACCGCGGGCCTTACCCCGTGATTTACGGCAACCCTCTGAAGGAGAACACCAGATGAGCACCCCCAGCATCCGAGAATCCGATCCGGGAGCCGCCCGATGAGGGTGCTGTTGATCGGAGCCAACGGATATCTCGGCCGGTTCGTCGCCGACCGGCTGCTCGCCGACCCGGCGGTGCAGCTCACCGCGCTCGGCCGCGGCGACGACTCGGACGTACGGTTCGACCTCGCGAGCGGCAGCCCCGGCGCGCTCACCCGCTTCTTCGACGCCGTGCACCCGGGCGTCGTCATCAACTGCGCGGGTGCCACCCGTGGCGGTGCCCGCGAGCTGACCCGGCACAACACCGTCGCCGTCGCCACGATCTGCGAGGCACTGCGCCGCAGCGGATGCGGGGCGCGCCTCGTGCAGCTGGGCTGCGCTGCCGAGTACGGGCCCAGCCAGCCGGGGTCCTCCACCGCGGAGGACGCCGTGCCCAGGCCCGGCGGACCGTACGGAGTCAGCAAGCTGGCCGCCACCGAGCTGGTGCTCGGGGCCGGTCTCGACGCCGTCGTCCTGCGGGTGTTCTCGCCCGCGGGGCCCGGCACCCCGGCCGGATCGCCGCTCGGGCGGCTCGCCGAGGCCATGCGCCGGGCCATGCAGGCCGGTGACGGCGAGCTCAAGCTCGGGGGCCTCGGTGTGCAGCGGGACTTCATCGACGTACGCGATGTGGCGCGCGCCGTGCACGCCGCCTCGCTCTCCGCGGCCCAAGGAGTCGTGAACATCGGCGCGGGGCGGGCCGTGCGGCTGCGTGACGCGGCCGCCGTCCTGGCGCGCGTCGCCGGGTACGGCGGAGCCCTGCACGAGCTCGACCAAGGGGCCCTGCGGCAATCCATCGGGCACCCGCGCTCCGAATCCGACCACGGGAACCCGGCCGCCTACCCCTATCCCGACGGGTGCGGCAGCTGGCAGCAGGCCGATGTGCGCACCGCGCGCGACCGGCTCGGCTGGCGCCCCCGCATCAATCTCGAAGAGTCACTCGCCGACATCTGGATGGAGGCGGCATGCCGCATCTGACCAGCACAGCCACAGGCACCGCGCACACCGACGTACGTCTCGGCTTCGGCATTCCGGGCTTCGCGCACCCCCTCGTCGCGCCCGCCGAATGGTCCGAACTCACCCGTCCCGGCGCCCCTTTGCACTGGGTCGTCCTGAATGTGAGCAGGGGGCCGGGGGAGCGGCCCGACCCGCACTGTCTGGAGGCGGCGGGGCGGCTGCGGAACGCGGGCGTGCGTGTTCTCGGTCACCTCGACGCGATGTACGGCGCGCGCAGCTTCGGGGAACTCGTCTCCGACGCGCACCGCTACCTCGACTGGTACCAGGTCGACGGCTTCTCCCTTGACCGCTGTCCCACGGAGCGCGCGTCGCTCCCCGAGGTGCGCAGGACGGTCACGACCCTGCGGGCGCTCTGCGACGACGCCCACATCGTCCTGGGGCACGGCACCCATCCGTATCCCGGGTACGCCGAGTCCGCCGACCAGTTGGTGACCTTCTCCGGCCCCTGGAGCGACTACCGCTGGTCACAGGTGGCCGAGTGGACCGCCGACTATCCGCCCGAGCGCTTCTGCCACTTCGTGCACGGCATGCCGCGCGGCCACCTCGACGAGGCGCTGCGCATCGCACGCTGGCAGGGCGCGTCGACGATCTACTTCACCGACCGCGTGGACAGTGGGGGAGCGGACGACCCGTGGGAGTCGATGCCCGGGTACTGGGACGAAATCGTCTCGCGCATCGGAACGGGTGTCTCGGAATGAAGAAGGGCGTGGCAGTGTTACGGAGAGAACCACCGATCCGAAATACCGACCAACGGAGTCCCCGTGTCGCTGCCACCCCTGGTGGAGCCAGCATCTGAGCTCACCGTCGACGAGGTTCGCAGGTACTCCCGCCACCTGATCATCCCCGACGTGGGGATGGACGGGCAGAAGCGGCTGAAGAACGCCAAGGTGCTGTGTGTCGGCGCCGGCGGCCTCGGGTCACCGGCGCTGATGTACCTCGCCGCGGCGGGCGTCGGCACGCTCGGCATCGTGGAGTTCGACGAGGTCGACGAGTCGAACCTGCAGCGCCAGATCATTCACAGCCAGGCCGACATCGGCCGCTCCAAGGCGGCGTCGGCGAAGGACTCCGTCCTCGGCATCAACCCGTACGTGAACGTGATCCTCCACGAAGAGCGGCTCGAGGCCGAGAACGTGATGGACATCTTCAGCCAGTACGACCTGATCGTCGACGGCACGGACAACTTCGCCACGCGATACCTGGTCAACGACGCGGCCGTGCTGCTCAACAAGCCGTACGTGTGGGGTTCGATCTACCGCTTCGACGGCCAGGCCTCCGTCTTCTGGAGCGAGCACGGCCCGTGCTACCGCTGCCTCTACCCGGAGCCCCCGCCCCCCGGCATGGTCCCCTCCTGCGCCGAGGGCGGCGTCCTGGGCGTGCTCTGCGCGTCCATCGGCTCCATCCAGGTCACCGAGGCGATCAAGGTCCTGGCCGGCGTGGGAGACCCGCTGGTCGGCCGCCTGATGATCTACGACGCCCTGGAGATGCAGTACCGCCAGGTCAAGGTCCGCAAGGACCCGGACTGCGCGGTCTGCGGCCCGAACGCCACCGTCACCGAGCTCATCGACTACGAGGCCTTCTGCGGCGTCGTGTCGGACGAGGCCCAGGAGGCGGCGCTCGGCTCGACGATCACTCCCAAGCAGCTCAAGGAGTGGATCGACGCGGACGAGAAGATCGAGATCATCGACGTCCGTGAGCAGAACGAGTGGGAGATCGTCTCGATCCCCGGCGCCAAGCTGATCCCGAAGAACGAGTTCCTCATGGGCACCGCCCTGGAGAGCCTTCCGCAGGACAAGAAGATCGTCTTGCACTGCAAGACGGGTGTCCGGTCCGCGGAGGTCCTCGCCGTACTGAAGTCCGCGGGCTTCAGCGACGCGGTGCACGTGGGTGGCGGCGTGATCGGATGGGTCAACCAGATCGAGCCCGACAAGCCGATCTACTAGGCGTAGCGCCTGCTACTAGGCGTAGTGCTTGAACGGAGATGGGGCCCGCACCTCTTGGTGCGGGCCCCATCTGTCTGGCGGCTCGTTCTGGGCCGGGCTCAATGCGTCGCCTTGACGGCTCGTCCTCAAACGCCGGACGGGCCGGAATGCTCAGGTTTCGCAGATCTTGCCGTCCTGTGGGGCTTTCCCCTCCAGCAGGTAGTCGTTGATGGTGCTGTCCACACAGTCGCTGCCGCTGCCGTACGCCCCGTGGCCCTCGCCCTTCCAGGTCAGTTCGACGCCGACACCCCTGCCGAGCTCGTCCGCCATCTTGCGGGCGCCTTCGTAGGGCGTCGCCGGGTCTCCCGTGTTGCCGACGACCAGGACCGGAGCCGCGCCGGGGGCGCTCACGTCGGGAGAGTCGTGCAGCCCGGCCACCGGCCAGTCATGGCACCAGCCGGCCGTGTCCCAGCCCATGTACTCCCCGAAGACCGGCGAAATCTCACGGAACTCGCTCAGCCGGTCCTTGGCCTCAGCGGGCGTCGTACGCGCCTTGTCGTCGAGGCAGGAGATCGAGCGCTGCGAGTGGCTCTGCGTGCTGTAACGGCCGGACGGAGAGCGCTCGTTGTAGGCGTCGGCCAGCTGAAGCAGTGCCGAGCCATCACCCTTCTCGGCCTGTTCGAGGCCGCGGGTCAGGGCGGGCCAGCTCTGCTTGCTGTACAGGGTGACCGTGATGCCGGTGGTCGCCAGGGACTGGGTGAGCTTCCGGCCGTCCGAACCCGGCAGCGGGTTGGCGTCGAGGCGCTTGAGAAGGCGCACTATCTTCTGCGAGCCCGCCTCGGGGTCCTGGCCCGAGGACTTCAGATAGTTCTCCAGGGCGCGCTGGAAGCCCCGCGCCTGGTTCTTCGCGTGACCCACCGAGTCCGCGCTCGGGTCGACGACGGCGTCCAGGGTGAGGCGTCCCACCTTCTTGGGGAACAAGTGCGCGTAGACGCCGCCCAGTTCGGTGCCGTACGAGATGCCCATGTAGTGCAGCTTCTCGTCGCCGAGCACCTGGCGCATCACGTCCATGTCCTGGGCGGCCTCGGCCGTCGAGACATGGCCGAGGAGCTTGCCCGCGTCGCGCGCGCAGCCCGCGCCGAAGTCGGCCGCGTCCTTGAAGTACGCCGCTTCCTCGGCCGGAGTGTCCGGAGTGAGGTCCACGGACTCCGCGGCCTGCGTCTTCTTGTCGCTGCGGCAGCGCACACCCTCGCTGCCGTCGACCCCGCGCGGGTCGAAGCTCACCAGGTCGTAGCGCTCACGCAGCTTCTCGTACCCGTCGGCGAACGACGGCAGCATGGAGACGCCGGAGCCGCCGGGCCCGCCGAAGTTGAACAGGAGCGAGCCGATGCGCTCGCCCTTGCCGGTGGACCTGGCGCGGATCAGTGCGACGTCGATCGTCTCGCCGTCCGGCTTCTTGTAGTCCAAGGGGACTTTGAGGGTCGAGCACTGCCACTCGGAGCCGGGTGCGGGGTCGCCGCCGGTCGCCTTGCAGCCGCCCCAGTCGAGCTTCTGGCCGGTGAGCGAGGCGGGCAGGGTGGAGGAGGGGTCGGGCCTTGGCGACTGTTCGGGACCGGTCGGCGCGGGTTTCCCGTCGTCGTTGCCCCCGTCCCCGTCGGGACCGCCGCAGCCGACGGCTAGACCCGCCACCAGAATTCCTGCGGCGGCCAGAGCTGCTGACCGTACGAGACGCGGCATGGAGCGGTTCCCCCCTCGTAAGACAATCAGGCCATAGTAGGTGGGGTTCCTTACGATGATTCGGGCGGGCCGAACGGCCTCCTGCCCGTCATGAACAGACCGTGCCTTCCTTCGGCACCGTGCCGTCGAGCAGATAGCCGTTCACCGCGTTCCGCACGCACTTGTTCTTGCTGTCGTACGCCCCGTGCCCCTGGCCCTTGTACGTCAGCTCGACGCCGACTCCCTTGCCCAGCGCGTCCGCCATCTTCTTCGCGCCCTCGTACGGCGTGGCCGGGTCGCCCGTGTTGCCGATGACGACGACGGGCGGCGCGTCCGGCGCGCTGACGTCCGGGTGGTCGGCGGCGCCGTCCACCGCCCAGTCGGTGCAGCCGACCATGCCCCACGCCAGATAGTCGCCGAACAGCGGCGACGCCTCACGGAACTCGGGGAGCTTCTTCTCGACGTACTCCGGCGTGTAGCGCGCCTTGTCGTCCGCACAGTTGATGGAGATGTTGGCGGCCTGGATATTGCTGTACGTACCGTCCTCGTTGCGGCCGTTCATGGAGTCGGAGAGCGCCATCAGGATCTTGCCGTCGCCGTCGTACGCCTGGTCGAGGCCCTCGGTGAGATACGGCCAGAAGTCCTTGGAGTACAGGGCCTGGGCGATGCCGTTCGTGGCGGCGGTCTGCGTCAACTCGCGCGCCGACTGGGTCGGCAGCGGCTTTGCGTCCAGGTTCTTGAGCAGACCCGCGATCTTGTCCTTGACGTTCTGCTCGGTGTCTCCGACAGGGCAGTCCTCGACCTTCGACGTGCAGTCCTTGGCGTAGTTGTCGAGCGCGAGCTGGAAGCCCTCGGCCTGACCGAGCGAGCCCTGTTCGGCCGTCTCGGTGGGGTCGACGACCGCGTCGAAGACGGCACGGCCCACCTTCTTGGGGAACAAGTGCGCGTAGACGCCGCCGAGTTCCGTGCCGTAGGAGATGCCGAAGTAGTGCAGCTTGTCGTCGCCGAGCACCTGGCGCATCAGGTCCATGTCGCGGGCCGCGTCGGTGGTGGTGACGTGGGGGAGCACCTCGCCGGAGTTCTTCTCGCAGGCTCCGTTGAAGCTCTTCACGTTGTCGACGAGCTTCTTCTGCTCGGCGTCGTCGTCGGGGGTGGAGTCCTCCTGGAAGTACGCGTCGAGCTTCTTGTCGTTCTCGCACTTCACGCCCGCGCTGCGGCCGACTCCGCGGGGGTCGAAGCTCACCAGGTCGTAGCGGGTGCGCAGCTTGGCGTAGTCCTCGCCGAAGGCGGGCAGCGTGGTGACGCCCGAGCCGCCGGGCCCGCCGAAGTTGAAGACGAGCGATCCGATCCGCCGGTCCTTCTCGCCGCTCGCCGCGGCGCGGATCAGGGCGATGTCGACGGTGTCTCCCTTGGGCTTGTCCCAGTCGAGGGGGGCCTTCATGCTGGCGCACTGCCACTTCGCGCCGCCGGGCAGCGGGGACGGGGCCTCACCGCCCCCTTCGGACGAGTCGGGCGCGGGGCAGTCCTTCCAGCTGAGCTCCTGGGCCGACAGGTCCGTGTCCTTGGAGGCCTCGGAGTCCTTGGTGTCGTCACCGCCGCAGGCCGCGAGAGTTGCGGACAGCAGGACGACGGTGGCGGCGGCACGCGCCTTGAGGTTGGGCATGCTTCCCATCCTGCGGGGGGCGCAGACGGGGCGCATGGCTGGCTCGGCCTTCCGTGAAGCCGGCTCGGCCTTCCGTGAACAGGCGTCCTTCTGTAGAAGAAGGCACGTCCCTCAGATCCCGGTGATCCCCCAGATCCCCCAGATCCCTCAGAGAAGGCCCTTCCTTGTCAGGTGGTTGAAGAACAGCCATCCCGGGAGCACCGGCAGCCACAGCGTGAGCAGTCGGAACAGCAGTACCGCGGGCGCCGCCACGTCCTTGGGCACGCCCACCGCGATCAGACCGAAGGTGAGCGTCGCCTCGACCGCCCCGACACCGCCGGGCGTGGGCGCCGCCGAGCCGAGCGCGTTGCCGGCGAGGAAGACCACGGCGACGCTGGCCAGGGTCAGCGGCTTCATCTCCGTAGTACTGAAGGCGCGTACCGAAGCGTCGAGACAGAGCACGAACATGAGCGTCAGGAGCAGCATGCCGCCGATGCCGGTGAGCAGCTTCTGCGGGCGCTGCAGCACGTCGAGCATGCGCGGCACGACGCCCGCGAACAGCGACCGCACGCGCGTGACGACGAACTTCCGCAGGAACGGGATCGCGGTCACCACGAGCACGAGCACCGCGACCGAGAGAAGACCGGCGATGACGGTGCGGGACGGCGACAGGGACGGTGTCTTCTCCGTACCGGTCACATAACCGAAGATCATCAGCAGCATGATGTGCGAGCCGAGCCCGAACAGCTGCGAGGCGCCGACGCTCGCCACCGCGAGGCCGGAACGGACCCCGGAGCGCTGCAGGAAGCGCGTGTTGAGCGCGACGCCGCCCACCGCGGCCGGTGCCACGATCTTCACGAACGACCCGGCGACCTGTGCCTGGACCGCCCGCAGGAACGGCACACGCTCCGGCACGAAGCCGAGCAGGCTCATCGCCGCCGCGAAGTAGCTCAGCGCCGAGCAGGCCACGGCCACGAGGACCCAGCCCCACTCGGCCTCGCCGACGATCGTGTTGAAGTCGACGTGGGTGAGCTGGGAGAGCAGGAAGTACGCGCCGATGGCACCCGCGATGAAGCTGATCAGCGTGCGCGGCCTGATCCGCTCCAGCTGCGCGGGCTCGACGGGCGCCTGCGGGCGGATGAGCAGCACCTGGTGGCGGATCTGGGTGAGCAGATCCTCCTCGCGGGCCTGGTCGAGCGCCACGTCTATCGCCTGCTTCTCGGCCTGCTTCTCCGCGCGCACGGTCTTGCGGTCGGGACCCTTGGTGCCGTCTGCGGTCTCCGCGGCTTGAGCCGCCGCGTCGGCGTCCGCCTCTGCCGCTCGGGCCAGCTTGTCCTGGCGGGACGCCTCTAGCACCGCTTCGCGCTCGCGCTGGGACCGCTCCCTGGCCAGCTTGCGCAGGGTCGCGCGGGTGGAGCGGGTCAGGGCGATGGGCTGGAGCAGTGGCAGACAGTCGGCGACCGTGTCGGGGCCGAGCACGTCGAGGGCGGTCGCGACCGCGCGCTCGGCGCCCACGCGAAGACCGAAGGCGGTCAGGAGCTGGGCGACGTCCATCCGCAGGACCAGGTCACCGGCGGCGATCTCACCGCCCCGCAGATCGGTCAGGATCACCGTGCCGGAACGATCCACCAAAATCGCGTCACCGGCGAGCCTGCGGTGCGCGATCCGCCGCGACTGGAGCGCCTGCACCTGCCGCCAGGTGTCGCACAGCAGTTCATCGGTGATGACGTCATCAGGCAGGGAGTCCAGGGTGCGGCCGCCCGTGTGCTCGTAGACGAGCATCACCGCGTCGGGGCCGAGCTCGGAGGTGGCGATCAGCTTGGGCGCGTTGGCACCGGCCGCGATCGCCGCGTAGGCGAGGAGGGCCTCCTGCTCCAGGGCCTGGCGCAGCGACTGCAGGCTGCGGCGCTGGGTGATGCCGCGCAGCGTGAGTCTGCGCCATACGCGGTAGAAGAAGCCCTGCGCCTGCTGCTCGCGGTCGATGACCGTGACGTCCAGGGGCGGGCCGTCCTCCAGGGTGACGAAGTAGCGGCGGCCCCGGTCGCCGTGCTCGCTGTCCGGGGACTCCTCGCGGGCCGCGCTGACGGGGTGGAAGCCGACGTGCCGAAGGCCTGCGAGCAGCGTCTGTCCCGTGGGCCGGACGTTCGGTGAGCCGACCGCGTAGAGCGTTCCGTAGGCCACGCTCCAGCCGAGCAGGACCGTCAGGAGGATCGAGAACGGCGTCGTGTAGCCGGTGACCAGCATGGTGAAGGCGTCGAGCAGCAGCACCACCCACAGCACCACGCGCCAGCGCGGTCTGCGGGACATCCCGACGGCTGTCATATAGGCGATGACGGGGGCCAGATAGCCGTGCACGGGATCGGTGAGCGCGTGCAGATCGCCGGGGGACGGCCGGGTCAGCGCCTCCTGGATGGAGCCCGGGGCGGCCTTGGCGACCCAGAGGTCGGTGGCGAGCGTCACGCCGTGCGCGAGGACGGCCGCGAGGACGCCGTCGGCGATGCGCAGACCGTCCCGTTTGACCAGGCGCTCGATGGCGAACGCGACGGGGACGAGCAGGACGCCGATGCTCGCGGTGAGGCCCGCGAACTTGATCAGGAGGTCGGGCGCCTGGTCCGTGCCCTTGTCGATGTCCTGGGCGAGCCCCGACGTCGTGCCGTGCGCGAACGCGGCGATGGCGAGGACCACGATGATCCCGAGGACGCCGACGAGCAGCCGCATCAGGTCCGACGGACGGTGCACGCGCGCGGCGAGCAGCGGTTCGTCACCGGCCACGCGGTCGGTGTGCGCTCCCTCGCTCTCGGCGCAGTCGTCGGCGTGGTCGTCGAGGCGCTCGTCGAGGTGCTCGTCGGGAACGAAGTCGGTGTGTGTGCCTTCCTCGGCCTCGTACGTGTCCTGCTCGGACTTCTCGTTCTTCGTCAGGGAGTGCCCACCGGTGTCCGGGTGCGTCTCGGCCGCAGGGGTGCCCGCCGTCTCATCGGGGTGCACATCCTGCTGCTCCGTCGCCTCTTCTTGATCTCGTATCACCAGTCACCGCCCGCACGATGGTGGCATGCCCCACCGACAGAGGGGGGCATCAGGGTGCAATGCGGGGGCGCAAAGTATTCACCGCGCTTCAGTTTGTCTCCTGCCGCACACTCTGTCGCGGGCTCGTCACGGTGTCGGTGGGGTACGGCAGGATGGTCCGGATGAGCGAGGAGAACGGACCGGAGCAGGAGCTCTCGAGGTACCCGGAATACGCGGAGCGGGTCTTCGAGGTCGCGGAGCTGATCCCTCCGGGGCGGGTGATGACGTACGGGGACGTCGCCGAGTGGCTCGAGGAGGGCGGCCCCCGACAGGTCGGCCGGGTGATGGCCCTCTATGGGGACGCGGTTCCATGGTGGCGCGTGGTGCGCGCGGACGGTCGGCTGCTGCCGGGCCACGAGCTGCGGGCGCTCGGCCACTACCGCGACGAGGGCACGCCGCTGCGTGCGGCGGGCCGCGCGTCCGAGGGCCACGTGCCGCGTCTCGACATGCGGCGGGCGCGCTGGGACGGCGCCGCCGCGCGGGAGGGCGGCGGCGCGGCGGGTGGCGGCGACGCGAGTGGCGACGCGGCGGGAAGCGGCGGTGCCGCTCACCCGCGGGCTCCGGGGGCTCACACCTGACAGCTTCGGCCATCCCGGGGCGTCGCGGGGGGCCGGTGGCCCGTACGGGGGAAGCCACGCGTCCCGCACGCCCGCTGGCGTAGCGTCGACAGCACGCATTTCTCTCACCCCGCAGCCATCGAGCAGCCGACTTTCGACCCGTACACCCACCAGGACCGGCGACCCACGTGAGCTCCACTTCTTCCGCCCGGCACACCCGGCACCCGTCGCACCTTCAGGTACGACAGGGGTCCCAGGGTGCCTATCGGCTGGTGCGTACTCCGCCGGTCCACGTGGCTCCCCCTCGTCTTGACGCACGACAGCGTGCGGTGGTTGACCACCCCGGAGGGCCGCTCCTCGTCCTGGCGGGGCCGGGCACGGGCAAGACGACGACGCTCGTGGAGTCCGTCGCCGCCCGGATCGCGAAGGGCACGGAGCCGGAGCGGGTCCTTGTCCTGACCTTCAGCCGCAAGGCCGCGGTGGAACTGCGCGACCGCATGGCGCTGCGCATGGGCGCGGCCAACGCCCCGCAGGCGACGACCTTCCACTCCTTCTGTTACGCCCTCATCCGCGCCCACCAGGACGCGGATCTGTTCGTCGAGCCGCTCCGGCTCCTCTCGGGCCCCGAGCAGGACGTGGCCGTACGGGAGCTTCTGGCGGGCCAGATCGACCTGGCGGGCGAGGGGCGCTCCCACGTCCGCTGGCCGGACGAGCTGCGGGCCTGCCTGACGACGCGGGGCTTCGCCGACGAAGTGCGCGCGGTGCTCGCCCGGAGCCGTGAACTCGGCCTCGGCCCCGACGCCCTGAACGCCTTCGCCCGCCGCGCGGGGCGCCCGGACTGGGGTGCGGCGGCGGCGTTCCTCGCGGAGTACCTGGACGTGCTCGACATGCAAGGAGTGCTCGACTACGCGGAACTCGTGCACCGCGCGGTGCTGCTCGCGCGGCGCCCCGAGGTCGCGCGGGCGCTCGGCGCGCAGTACGACGCGGTGTTCGTGGACGAGTACCAGGACACGGATCCGGCACAGGTGCGGCTGCTTGACGCGCTGGCCGGGGGCGGGCGCTCCCTCGTCGCGTTCGGCGACCCCGATCAGTCGATCTACACCTTCCGGGGCGCCGACGTGAACGGCATCCTGGAGTTCCCTTCCGAATTCCCGCGCGCGGACGGCACTTCGGCGCCGGTCGAGGTCCTGACGACCTCCCGCAGGTCCGGATCCACTCTCCTCGCGGCCACGCGCCTGCTCACCCGGCGGATGCCGCTGACCAGGCTGCCCGCGGAGAAGGTGCGGGCCCACCGGGAGCTCACCGCGGTCCGGGACGGCGGCCGCGTCGAGGCGTACACCTATCCGACGTCCGGCGCCGAGCTCGACAACATCGCGGACATCCTGCGCCGCGCGCACCTGGAGGACGGCGTCCCCTGGAACGAGATGGCGGTACTGGTCCGCGCGGGAGCCCACACGATCCCCGCGGTCCGCCGCAGCCTCACCGCGGCCGGCGTCCCCCTGGACATAGACGGCGACGACATCGCCCTGCGCCACGAACCGGCGGTCACGCCTCTGCTGACGGCGCTGCGGGCGGTGGCGGCGGCGGTGGTGTCGCAGGGTTCGCCTTTTGGGGGCGGGGGTGGGGCTGACGCCGGGCTTGGGGCTGGGGCTGGGGCTGGGGCCGTAGCAGGAGTTGGGGCTGATTCTGACGCTGAGCCCGGAGCCGATGCCGACCCTGAGCCCGGCCCCGTTTCCGATGCCGACCCTGAGCCCGGCCCCGTTTCCGGGGGCGAGCCCGCGTCCGACCCCGAAGCCACCGCCGTCCCCACCTGGCTCGACACCGAGACCGCTCTGACGCTTCTCACATCGCCTCTCGCCGGGATGGACGCCGCAGACCTCCGTCGGCTCGGCCGGGCGCTTCGTGCGGAGGAGCGTGCCGCGGGGAACCATCTTCCGGCCCCCTCGGACGAGCTCCTTGCCCGCGCGCTCGCCGAACCGGAGCGGCTCGTCGCGCACGACCCCGCGTACGCCCGTGGCGCCCAGCGGCTCGGCGCGCTGCTCCGTAAGGCCCGTGAACGTCTCGCGGTCGGCGGCACCGCGGAGGAGGCGCTCTGGGAGCTGTGGGACGGCACACCGTGGCCGCGGCGCCTCGAGCGGACCGCACGCCGCGGCGGCGCCGCAGGGCGCAACGCGGACCGCGATCTCGACGCGGTCTGCGCCCTGTTCGCGTACGCCTCCCGCGCAGAGGAACGCACCGGAGGGCGCGGCGCCCTCAACTTCATCGAGGAGACCGAGGCGCAGGACATCGCCGCGGACACCCTCACGCGCAGGGCGGTACGCCCCGACGCCGTACGCCTGATGACGGCGCACCGTTCCAAGGGCCTCGAGTGGCGGCTCGTGGTGGTCGCGGGGGTCCAGGAAGGCCTCTGGCCGGACCTGCGCCGGCGCGGCTCCCTCCTGGAGGCCGACCGCATCGGAAGCGACGGCCTCGCCGAGCCCCTCACCCCCGGAGCGCTCCTCTCCGAAGAGCGCCGGTTGTTCTACGTGGCCGCCACGCGCGCGCGAGAACGCCTCGTCGTGACCGCAGTCAAGGCGCCCGCGGACGACGGCGACCAGCCGTCCCGCTTCCTCACCGAACTCGGCGTGGAGCCCAAGGACGTCACCGGGCGCCCGCGCCGCCCCCTGTCCGTCTCCGCGCTCGTCGCCGAGCTGCGCTCCACCACCGTCGACCCCCGGGTCTCGGAGCCCCTGCGCGAGGCAGCCGCCCACCGTCTGGCCCGGCTCGCCGCGCTGAGCGATGCCGATGGGCGCCCCCTGGTGCCGTCCGCGCACCCGTACCGCTGGTGGGGCATGTACGAGCCGACGGCGAGCGAGGTCCCTCTGAGAGATCGCGACAAGCCCGTCGTCCTCTCCGGAAGCGCCCTGGACCAGCTGGCCAACACCTGCTCCCTGCAGTGGTTCCTGGGCCGCGAGGTGAAGGCGGACGCCCCCGCGACCGCCGCCCAGGGCTTCGGCAACGTGGTGCACGTCCTGGCCGACGAGGTCGCGTCCGGCAGGACCCCCGCCGACCTCGCCGTGCTCATGGAGCGCCTCGACTCGGTCTGGGATGCGCTGGCCTTCGACGCCCCCTGGAAGTCGTCGCAGGAGAAGGAGCACGCGCGCGTGGCGCTCGAACGCTTCCTCCAGTGGCATGTGACGGACCGCGCGACCCGCACCCCCGTCAGCAGCGAGCACGACTTCGACGTGACCCTCGAAGCGGGACCCTACGAAGTACGCGTGCGCGGCTCCATGGACCGCGTCGAGCAGGACGCACAGGGCCGCGCCTATGTGGTCGACTTCAAGACGGGCAAACAGACCCCCACCGCCGCCGAAGTGGCCCGCCACCCACAGCTCGCCGTCTACCAGCTCGCCCTGCGCGAAGGCGCGGTCGACGACGCCTTCGAAGGCGTACGTCCGGAGGCGGGCGGCGCCGAACTGGTGCAGCTGCGCCAGGGCGCCGCCAAGAAGGACGGCGGTGAGACCCTGCCCAAGGTGCAGGCCCAGGAGCCGCTCTCCGGGGAGTGGGTGGGCGACCTCCTCGCCACCGCGGCCGGCAAGGTCCTGGACGAGCGCTTCTCACCCACCACAGGCCAGCACTGCACGCACTGCGCCTTCCGCGCCTCGTGCAGCGCACGGCCGGAGGGCCGACAGGTGGTGGAGTGACACCCATAAGGTCACCAAAGGACACCAAAGGGCAGCAAAGGACGCCAGTGGCCAACGTCACCTCTCCGCGCCCACGCACATAGCAGCCGCACAGGCCATCTAAGGTCGCGGCAAAGCTCAACGTCTTTCGAGGAGAAACACACATGGCAGCCAACCGGAAGCTCCTGGCCGCGGCAGTCGTCTGCGCCGCCGCAGTCGTCGGCGTCACGGGCTGCAGCAGCGACGGCGACAACGACCCCTTCAAGGGGAAGAGTGCCGACCAGATCGCCAAGAAGGCCATCAACGCCTCCAAGGGAGCGGGTTCCTTCAAGGTCACCGGCAAGGGCGAGCAGCAGGGCAAGCCGATGCAGGTCGACTTCGCCGTCGCCAAGTCCGACGACTGCCAGGGGAAGACGGGCTCCCCGTCCACCGGCATGGGCGAGATCCTCGTGTCCGGCAAGTCGTCGTACTTCAAGGGCGACGACAAGTTCTGGAAGAGCACGGGCAGCTCCGCCCTGGGCGCCAAGCTCAAGGGCCGCTGGATGAAGTCGCCGCAGGGCCAGACGGCCAAGACCTGCGACAGGGACCAGATGTTCGAGTCCAAGGGGCTCAAGGGTCTCGAGCGCGGGGACGACGCCGAGATCGACGGCAAGAAGACGGCTGTCCTCACCAAGAAGGACGGCGGGCAGACCGTCACGTACCACGTGGCTCTGGACGGAAAGCCGTACTTCCTGGAGATCGACAAGAAGGGCGGCAACGACCCCGTCAAGCTGAACTTCAGCGACTACGGCAAGCCCGTCGTCGTCAAGGCTCCGGCGGCCGATGAGGTCGTCGAGCAGGACGACCTGAAGAAGCTGATGGGCTCCTGACCGTCCGGTCCGAGACCTGATGGGCCCTTGGCTGTCAGGTCCCGGCAGTGGCCCCTGACGGCCGGGCACGCCCCGGTTGTCAGTGGTCGCCGCTAGCCTCTCTGACGTGCCACCTCGTATCACCGACCCCGAGCAGCTCAAAGAGCTCCTCGGTATCCCGTTCACCCCGGAGCAGACGGCCTGCATCACCGCGCCGCCCGCCCCGCAGGTGATCGTGGCCGGAGCCGGGTCGGGCAAGACGACGGTGATGGCGGCCCGCGTGGTCTGGCTGGTCGGCACCGGCCAGGTCGCACCCGAGCAGGTCCTCGGCCTGACGTTCACGAACAAGGCGGCGGGCGAACTCGCCGAGCGCGTCCGGCAGGCGCTCATCAAGGCCGGGGTCACCGACCCCGAGGCACTCGACCCGGACAACCCCCCGGGCGAACCGGTCATCTCCACGTACCACGCCTTCGCGGGCCGCCTCCTGACCGACCACGGCCTGCGCATAGGGCTCGAACCCACCGCCCGGCTGCTCGCCGACGCCACCCGCTTCCAGCTCGCCGCGCGCGTGCTGCGCGAGGCGCCAGGGCCGTATCCCGCGCTGACCCGCTCCTTCCCCGACCTCGTCAGCGACCTCCTCGCGCTCGACAGCGAGCTCGCGGAGCACCTCGTACGGCCCGACAGGCTCCGCGCGTACGACACCGAACTGCTGCACACCCTGGAGGGCGCCAAGCTCTCCAACGCGGACCTGCGCAAGGTGCCGGAGACGGCGGCGGCCCGGCTCGAACTCGGCGAGCTCGTCGGCCGCTACAGGGAGGCGAAGCGCGCCCGCGACCTCCTCGACTTCGGCGACCAGATCGCCCTCTCCGCGACGCTGGCCGACGCCCGCGCGGAGGTCGGCGAGATTCTGCGCGAGGAGTTCCGCGTCGTCCTGCTCGACGAGTATCAGGACACGTCGGTGGCCCAGCGCATCCTCCTGGCAGGCCTCTTCGGAGGCGGCACGGGCCACCCCGTGACGGCGGTCGGCGACCCCTGCCAGGCGATCTACGGCTGGCGCGGCGCCTCCGTGGCGAACCTGGACGACTTCCCCGAGCACTTCGCACACACCGACGGGCGCCCCGCGGCCCGCCACTCGCTCAGCGAGAACCGCCGCTCAGGCGGCCGGCTCCTGGATCTCGCGAACGGCCTCGCGGAGCCGCTGCGCGCGATGCACGCGGGCGTGGAGGCCCTGCGCCCAGCACCCGGCGCCGAGCGCGACGGCATGGTGCGCTGCGCCCTGCTGCGTACGCACACCGAGGAGATCGACTGGATCGCCGACTCCATCGCGCACCTCGTGCGCACCGGAAAGGCCCCCGGCGAGATCGCGGTCCTGTGCCGCACGGCGACGGACTTCGCGCAGATCCAGGGGGCGCTTGTCGCCCGCGACGTCCCCGTGGAGGTCGTCGGCCTCTCCGGGCTTCTGCACCTCCCGGAGGTCGCCGATCTCGTCGCCGTCTGCGAGGTGCTCCAGGACCCGGGCGCGAACGCCTCCCTGGTGCGCCTGTTGACCGGCCCGCGCTGGCGCATCGGCCCGCGCGATCTCGCCCTCCTGGGCCGCCGCGCACGCCTTCTCGTACGGCACGGGCACGCGGCCTCCGACGACCCGGACCGGCGGCTCGCCGAAGCGGTCGAGGGGGTCGACCCGGCCGAGGTGATATCGCTCGCGGACGCGCTCGACACGTTCCTGGAGACGCCTCTGGACGAGGGCACACAGGACGACGGGCTGCCCTTCTCGCCGGAGGCGAGGGTGCGGTTCGCCCGCCTCGCCGTCGAGCTGCGCGACCTGCGCCGCTCCCTTGCCGACCCGCTGATGGACGTGCTGCACCGAGTGCTGGCCGTCACGGGGCTCGAGGTCGAGCTCTCCGCGTCACCGCACGCCCTCGCGGCCCGCCGCCGCGAGACGCTGTCGAACTTCCTTGACGTCGCCGCGTCCTTCGCCGCGAACGACAGCGGGGCGAGCCTGCTTGCGTTCCTCGCCTTCCTGCGGACCGCGGCGCAGTACGAGAAGGGTCTGGACAACGCCCTGCCCGGCGGCGAGAACACCGTCAAGGTGCTCACCGCGCACAAGTCCAAGGGCCTGGAGTGGGACGTCGTGGCCGTCCCCGGCCTGGTCACCGGGACGTTCCCCAGCACCCAGGGCCGCGAGAAGTGGACGGCGCAGGGCAAGGTCGTCCCGCACGCGCTGCGCGGGGACGCGGCGACCCTGCCCGACATCGAGGCGTGGGACTCCCGGTCCATGAAGGCGTTCCACGAGGACATGAAGGACCACCAGCGCACCGAGGAGCTCCGCCTCGGCTACGTGACGTTCACCCGCCCCCGTTCGCTCCTCCTGGGCTCCGGCCACTGGTGGGGCCCTTCGCAGAAGAAGCCGCGCGGCCCCTCGGACTTCCTCAAGGCGCTGTACGACCACTGTGCGGTCGGCCACGGGGAGATCGAGGCCTGGGCGGACGAGCCGGAGGAGGGCGAGGAGAACCCCGCCCTGGCGGACGCCGCGGCCGAGCACGCGTGGCCGCTCCCGCTGGACGACGTGTCCCTGGCCCGCCGCCGGGCCGCCGCGCAGACGGTCCTCACGCATCTGGACAGCCTGACGGGGGACACGGGGGACACAGGGGAGACGAGGGAGGGGGCTCCGGGCGGCGACGCCCGCTCGCACGAAGAGCCCCACCCGTCGGCGTACGACGACGTGCCCCCGTCCGACGACCCGGACTGGCCGCCCCCTCCGGAGGACGAAGAGCCTCCCTACGGAGAGGTGCCCTACGGAGCCGGAGAGCCGTCCTACGAAGAGCCTCCCTACGAAGAGGCCGAGTCGCCCGACGCTGACCCCGGGGAGTGGGACTCCTGGACACCGGCCCGCCCGGCGATCCCGCACCAGGTCGCCGCCCCGCCCTCCGCGACCGCCCGCCCGCACCCCGCCGACGCCCCTGCCGACGCCGCCCCTGAGGAGCCCCGCCTCACCCCGGAGGAGTCCCGCACGCTCGCCTCCTGGGACCGCGACCTGGACGCCCTCACCGGCGAACTCCTGCGCGCCCGAGAGGCGATCAGGGACATTCCCGTACCGGCATCGCTCACCGCGTCCGAAGTGCTGCGCCTTGCCGCCGACCCGGAGGGCTTCGCGCAGGATCTCGCACGCCCCATGCCACGCCCGCCGCAGCCCGCGGCCCGCCGGGGCACCCGTTTCCACGCCTGGATCGAGACCCGCTTCGAAGAGCTGCGCCTCCCGCTGCTCGGCCCCGAAGACCTGCCGGGCGGCGCCCCCGGCGAGGCCGAGATCGCCGATGAACGCGATCTGGACGCGCTCAAGGAAGCCTTCGAGCGCACCGAGTACGCCCACCGCACCCCCCACCGCGTCGAGGTCCCCTTCCAGCTGACGCTCGCGGGCCGCGTGGTCCGGGGCCGGATCGACGCGGTCTACAAGGAGGTCGACGGCGACGACGTGACGTACGAGATCGTCGACTGGAAGACCAGCCGCACCCGCACCGCAGACCCCCTCCAGCTCGCCGTCTACCGCCTGGCCTGGGCCGAGCTGCACGACGTGCCCCCGGAGTCCGTGCAGGCGTCGTTCCTGTACGTGCGCAGCGGTGAGATCTCCCGCCCCGCGCACCTGCCGGGCCGGGCTGATCTTGAGCGGATTCTCCTGGAGGAACCGGGCGGGCGTCCGGGTGATGAACCGGCGGACGAGTCGGCTCCCGGGGGCGGCTAGGCTCGTGACCATGAGCCAGTCCGTTGACAGCGACGTCAGTGGCGGCAGCGCCGTCCGTACGTTCATCCAGACCCACCGTGCAGCCTTCCTCGACGATCTCGCCGAGTGGCTGCGCATCCCGTCCGTGTCGGCACAGCCCGATCACGCACAGGACGTGCGGCGCAGCGCGGACTGGCTCGCGGCCCAGCTCAAGGAGACCGGCTTCCCGTCCGTCGAGGTCTGGGGAACGGCGGGCGCTCCCGCCGTCTTCGCCGAGTGGCCGTCGGGCGACCCGCAGGCCCCCACGATCCTCGTCTACGGCCACCACGACGTGCAGCCCGCGGCCCGTGAGGACGGCTGGCACACCGACCCCTTCGAGCCGGTCATCCAGGGAAACCGTCTCTACGCGCGCGGGGCAGCCGACGACAAGGGCCAGGTGTTCTTCCACACACTCGGCGTCCGTGCCCACCTCGCCGCCACCGGCCGCACCGCCCCCGCGGTGAACCTGAAGCTCCTGATCGAGGGCGAGGAGGAGTCGGGCTCCCCGCACTTCCGCGCGCTGATCGAGGAGCACAAGGAGCGCATCGCGGCCGACGCCGTGATCGTCTCGGACACCGGCATGTGGGCGGAGGACACCCCCACGGTCTGTACCGGCATGCGCGGTCTCGCCGACTGCGAGATCGAGCTGCGCGGACCCGACCAGGACATCCACTCGGGCTCCTTCGGCGGCGCGGTACCGAACCCGGCGACCGAGGCTGCCCGCCTGGTCGCCGCGCTGCACGACGAGCACGCGCGCGTGGCCGTCCCCGGCTTCTACGAAGGCATCACCGAACTCACCGACCGCGAGCGCGAACTCTTCGCCGAGCTGCCCTTCGACGAGGAGAGCTGGCTGCGTACGGCCAAGTCGCACGCGACCCACGGAGAAGCGGGCCACTCCACCCTGGAGCGCATCTGGGCCCGTCCCACCGCCGAGGTCAACGGCATCGGCGGCGGCTACCAAGGACCGGGCGGCAAGACGATCGTCCCGTCGTCCGCCTTCCTGAAGCTCTCCTTCCGCCTCGTCGCCGGCCAGGACCCGGACCGCGTCGAAGAGGCCGTGCGCACCTGGGTCGCCGACCAACTGCCGAACGGAATCAGCCACACGATCACCTTCGGCTCCGCCACCCGCCCGTGCCTGACGCCGCTCGACCACCCCGCCCTGCAGTCAGTCGTACGGGCGATGGGCCAGGCCTTCGAACAGCCGATCCGCTTCACCCGAGAGGGCGGTTCGGGACCGGCGGCCGATCTCCAGGACGTACTGACCGCCCCCGTGCTCTTCCTGGGCATCTCCGTGCCGTCCGACGGCTGGCACGCGCCGAACGAGAAGGTCGAACTCGATCTGCTCCTCAAGGGAGTCGAGACGACGGCCCACCTGTGGGGCGATCTCGCCGAGAACTGGCGCGACGCACACTGAGCCCCGCCTTGTTGACCTTGCCGCACCACCCATTCCTTCGGGGGAGTTGGAAGCACCTGTGACCACCTGGACCGAACGCGCCGCTGACCGTCCCGTCTCGCTCACCGCACCGAGCGGCATCGATCGCGCAGCCCACCACCGCCTCGACGAGGCCTGGCTCGCCGCCGCCTGGAGCCACCCCACGACACGGGTCTTCGTGGTCTCCGGCGGCCAGGTACTCATCGACGAGACACCGGACGGCAGCACCGAACTGGTGATGACCCCGTCCTTCGAAGCGCCCCTCACCGAGGCCCACCGCTACTTCCTGGGCACGGACGACGACGGCGTCAGCTACTTCGCGCTGCAGAAGGACTCCCTGCCGGGCCGCATGGACCAGCAGGCGCGCCCCGCGGGCCTGCGCGAGGCGGGCCTCCTCCTGTCGCCCCGTGACGCGGGCCTGATGGTGCATGCCGTCGCCCTGGAGAACTGGCAGCGCCTGCACCGGTTCTGCTCGCGCTGCGGCGAACGCACCGTCATCGCGGCGGCAGGACACATCCGCCGCTGCCAGGCGTGCGGCGCCGAGCACTACCCGCGTACGGACCCGGCCGTGATCATGGCGGTCACGGACGACGAGGACCGCATCCTGCTCGGCCGCCAGGTGCACTGGCCCGAGGGCCGCTTCTCGACCCTCGCGGGCTTCGTCGAGCCCGGTGAGTCCATCGAGCAGTCCGTGCGCCGCGAGGTCTGGGAGGAGGCGGGCGTGACGGTCGGCGCCGTCGAGTACGTCGCCAGCCAGCCCTGGCCGTTCCCCTCCAGCCTCATGCTGGGCTTCATGGCGTCGGCGACCTCTTCGGAGATCAACGTCGACGGCGAGGAGATCGAGGAGGCCCGCTGGTTCTCCCGGGATGACCTGCGGGCGGCATTCGAGTCCGGAGAGGTCCTGCCGCCCTTCGGGATCTCGATCGCAGCCCGACTGATCGAGCTCTGGTACGGAAAGCCGCTGCCGAGGCCGGGCACCGTCGGCTGAGTCCCTGCCCCGGACGCCGTCAGACGCGCGTACGCAGAAGACCCCCGCACCGTGAGGAGCGGGGGTCTTTCCGGCGGAGCGGGAGACTCAGGCGGCGATGGCCTGCTTCACCTGGGCGAGGCTCGGGTTCGTCATCACGGACTCGGTGCCCGCGTCGGAGATGACCAGCAGCGTCGGGACCGTCTGGTTCCCGCCGTTCGCCTTCTCCACAAAGGCCGCGGAATCCGGGTCGTGCTCAATGTTGATCTCGTTGTACGTGATGCCCTCGCGGTCCATCTGGCCCTTGAGCCGGCGGCAGTAGCCGCACCACGTGGTGCTGTACATCGTCACAGTGCCCGGCATGTGTCTCGCGCTCCTTTGTCGCTCGGGGTGCGTCATCGCAATGACCTGAACGTACGTGACCCGGCCACCATTCCCGCATTAGTACGACTGCACGGGCCTCCCTGTGGACAACGGGCTCACGCGTCTCCGGCGACCTGGCAGCATGGCGGGGTGACAGCAGCAACGCACTCCACCCTCTTCCCGCAGGTCCCGGACTCTGCCGACGCGGTGCTCGCCGGGCTCGACCCCGAGCAGCGCGAGGTGGCAACCGCCCTGCACGGACCGGTGTGTGTCCTGGCGGGCGCCGGTACGGGCAAGACACGGGCGATCACCCACCGGATCGCCTATGGCGTGCGCGCCGGGATCCTCCAGCCCGCCAGCGTGCTCGCGGTCACGTTCACCAACCGCGCGGCGGGCGAGATGCGCGGGCGCCTGCGCCAGCTGGGCGCCTCCGGGGTCCAGGCCCGCACGTTCCACTCCGCCGCCCTGCGCCAGCTCCAGTTCTTCTGGCCGAAAGCAGTCGGTGGCCAGCTGCCCCGGATCGTCGACCGCAAGATCAAACTCGTGGCGGACGCGGCGGCCGCCTCCCGCATCCGCCTAGACCGCAATGAACTGCGCGACGTGACCAGCGAGATCGAATGGTCCAAGGTCACCCAGACCGTCCCGGCTGACTACGCGGCAGCCGCGGCGAAATCGGGCCGCCTCATCCCCCGGGACGCGGCGGAGATCGCCCAGATCTACGGCGCGTACGAGGACCTCAAGCGCGACCGCTCCGTCATCGACTTCGAGGACGTCCTGCTCCTGGCCGTCGGCATCCTCCAGGACCGGCACGACATCGCCGACCAGGTCCGCGCCCAGTACCAACACTTCGTGGTCGACGAATATCAGGACGTCAGCCCGCTCCAACAGCGTCTCCTGGAGCTGTGGCTCGGCGACCGCGACAGCCTCTGCGTCGTCGGCGACGCCAGCCAGACGATCTACTCCTTCACCGGCGCGACCCCCGACCACCTGCTGAACTTCCGCACCCGCCACCCCGGAGCGACGGTCGTCAAGCTCGTCAGGGACTACCGCTCGACGCCCCAGGTCGTCCACCTCGCCAACGGCCTGCTCTCCCAGGCCCGAGGCCGCGCCGCGGACCACCGCCTCGAACTGATCTCCCAGCGCGACGCCGGGGCCGAGCCGATCTACACGGAGTACGCGGACGAGCCCGCCGAGGCCGAAGGCGCCGCCCGCCGCATCCGGGCCCTCATCGCCGACGGCGTCCCGGCGAGCGAGATCGCGGTCCTCTTCCGCACGAACTCCCAGTCCGAGATCTACGAACAGGCGCTCGCCGACGCCAATGTGCCGTATCAGCTGCGCGGCGCCGAGCGGTTCTTCGAGCGCACCGAGGTCCGGGAGGCGGGTGCGGCCCTGCGCGGCGCGGCACGCTTCGGGGGCAACGACTCCCTGCTCGACGACGTCGTCGACCTGCCCTCGCAGGTGCGTGCCGTCCTTTCCACGAAGGGCTGGACGACACAGCCCCCGGCGGGCTCCGGCGCGGCCCGCGACCGCTGGGAGTCCCTGGCGGCCCTGGTGCGCCTCGCCGAGGACTTCGCCCGGGCCAAGTCCGACGCGACGCTCTCCGACCTCGTGGGGGAGCTCGACGAGCGCGCGAGCGCCCAGCACGCGCCGACCGTCCAGGGCGTCACGCTCGCCTCGCTGCACGCCGCCAAGGGCCTGGAGTGGGACGCCGTCTTCCTGGTCGGCCTCGCCGAGGGAATGATGCCGATCACGTACGCCAAGACGGACGAGCAGGTCGAGGAGGAGCGCCGCCTCCTGTACGTGGGGGTCACCCGGGCCCGCCTCCACCTCTCCCTGTCCTGGGCGCTGTCCCGCTCACCGGGCGGGCGCGCTGGACGCCGCCCCAGCCGCTTCCTGGACGGACTGCGCCCCGGCTCGGGAGCGGGCACCGGAGCGCGCGCCGCGGCCGGCGGTCCCGGTGGTGTCGAGCGCGGCCACGGCAGCGGGGGCGAGGAGAGCGGCGGCGCCAGGAGCCGCCGACGGACGGGCAGGTCCCCGGCCCGGTGCCGCGTCTGCGGGCGGTCCCTGACCGACGCGGGCGAGATGAAGCTCATGCGGTGCGAGGACTGCCCGTCCGACATGGACGAGGGGCTCTACGAACGGCTGCGGGAGTGGCGATCGGGCCAGGCGCAGCAGCTGGGACAGCCCGCGTACTGCGTGTTCACGGACAAAACCTTGATCGCCATCGCGGAGGCCGCGCCCGACGAGGAGGGCGAGTTGGCCCGGATCCCCGGCGTCGGCGTGCGCAAGCTCAACCGCTATGGATCTGATGTCCTCGCCATTTGCGCAGGTGGAGAGCCTGTAAGGGGCGCCGAGGGCAACTGATTCAAACTCGTCGAAAAAATAGTTTGCGCATGCGCAAGGAAGACCCATAGGTTCTTAAGCACGGGAACGGCGGCTTCTCCGAAGCCCTCGCCCCGTGCTGTACTTAATAGCCCGCAGGATCGGTCCGCCGATCCCATAGACGCCGAGAGGAGGCGATTCCAGTGATCAGCATCAACGAGAGCTTCATCAGCACCGTGAAAATGACCGATCGCTCGGTCGTCGCTTCCTGCCTGCTCGGCTTCTCGAACCTGGGCACCGGTCTGTCCGGTGGCATCGCTGCCGCCGCGATTCGTCCGGAGTCCTCTGTCCTGCCTCTGTCCCTCCCGCGTCGCACCGCTCTCAACGTGCTCCCGATGCGTGAGGTCAATGAGGGCAGCGAGCGAGCGACCAAGGCACCGGCAGCAGTAGCGACAGGACAGGCCAAGGCTTATGCCTTTGCCGCAGCCGGTGCCGGATCCAAGAAGCAGACGACACAGCAGCAGACGCAGCAGCACCACACGATGTGGGCCTTCCGTGGGCTCGAACCCTGGAGTGATCCAGTCTGATCCTCGATCAGACCGGCGCCTTCAGGGCCGCGGAACCCCACCCGGGATCCGCGGCCCTTCTGTTTTCCCCAAAACGGGATGACGGAGCGAAGGGGCCGAGCAAGACCCGGTACCAGCCGCCAACCGGCCGACCCAGGCCGGCACGACCAGACGAGGAAAACACCACCGTGCAACTCGAAGCGCACGCCCCGTCCGTACCGCCTTCAGAGACTCTCCCCCCGCCCGCTCCCACGGAGGACCCGACCTTGACTCCCCTCACCGCGCTCACCGCGCTCGACGACGCCATCGAGAACCTCGGCGTACCCGTCCCCTGTCGTGCCTACGACCCGGAGGTCTTCTTCGCCGAGTCGCCGGCGGACGTCGAGTACGCCAAGTCCCTCTGCCGTACCTGCCCGCTGATGGAGGCCTGCCTGGCCGGCGCCAAGGAGCGGCGCGAGCCGTGGGGCGTCTGGGGCGGCGAGCTCTTCGTCCAGGGTGTCGTCGTTGCCCGCAAGCGGCCCCGTGGCCGTCCGCGCAAGAACCCGGTTGTTGCCGCATGAACGCCGCCGGAACGATCGATCGCCCCCTGACGCACGACCCCAAGAAGCAGGCCCCGATGAAGGCAGCCACCGCCGAGCCCGCAGGCTCCGCCACCCACGACTTCTCCACCACCGGCGCGAACGACTCGCGTCAGAACAGGACCCGCGAGATGCAACTCATCCCAGAAGCCTTGGCTCGTGCGCATATGCACGAACGCATGCTGGAAGCCGAGGCCCAGCGCCCGGCCGCCCGTCTGATGGCGGCTCGCCGGATGCAGCGCCGCGCCGAGCGCGCGTCGCTGCGCGCCAAGCGCGCGCTCGCCATTGCCGTCATGCAGTGACGAGCCGACACACTGCCTGAGCTTCACCA
>NZ_JBHTSF010000050.1:0-56455 GCF_042795295.1 Streptomyces sp. NPDC056486 | reverse complement strand
TCCGTGCGTGTCAGCGTTCAGCGAATCTTTCGGTGATCCACCGGATCAGCCCCAGGCGTCACTTCCCGTAGTACGCGTTGTAGATCGAGATCGTCGACTTGTTGCCCTTCTTGTCGGCGATCTTGGCGTGGAACGAGATGCCCTTGCCCTTGGCCGGGTTCGTGACCGCGATCTTGCCGTTCTTCACGGTGACCTTCTTCCAGGTCTGGCCGTAGTCGTACGACACGTACACCGCGAGCGACTTGAGGTTGCTGCCGGCGGCCGAACCCTGGACGGTCACCGGGACGGAGACCTTCTTGCCCGCCGGAGCCCTGCTGTCCAGGCCGACGGCCGCGTTGAAACGGACCGAGGAAGCGGGCAGCTTCGCCAGGTCGGCCTTCTTGGAGCGGAAGGTCCAGCTGGCGTCGACGCGGGTGGAGGCCGCGGCGACCTTGACGCTGCGTTTGACCGAGGTGGTCAGCTTGTACGCGGCGTCACCGGCCGGGACCGTGAAGGTGCCCTGCCCTTCCAGCGGGTCGCTGTTCGAGCCGACCTTGGTGCCGTTGCGGTAGAGGGTCGTGGTGGCCGACGAGTAGAGCGACGAGCCGGCGTGGGTCTTGCCGTCGGCGAACAGCGGCAGGGAGCCGTAGATGCCGTTGCCCTCGCGGTAGAGGCCGAGGTCTGAGCCGATGCGTGGGCCGAAGACCGCCGTGTGGAAGGTCTTCTCGTAGGTCTTGGCGGCCTTGAAGGTCTGCGGGGTGCCGAGCGTGTAGAAGGCCTCGACGATCGGGAAGCCGTTCTCGTCGAGCCCGCCGTGCTGCTCGAAGTCGAGTTTCCACTTTGCTCCGCCCGCGGTGGACAGGCGCAGCGTGCGCGTGCCGGGCAGCTTCTGCTGGACCCCGGGCGCGAAGGTGTCTGTACTGCCGGGCACCTCGCCCCAGGCGTAGATCACGCCCTGCTTGCCGCTCGACGAGGCGCCCAGGCCGGTCTTCACCGTGGCCAGTTCACTCGCCTTGTAGTGCTTGGTGTAACCGGTGGCGAGCTGCTTGACCTTGCCGCCGGCGAGGGTGTCGTACTCCTCGGCGGGCTTGACCCAGTGACCGCCCCACTGCTGGTACAGGGTGCCGTCGGTGATCTGCGGGCCGGCGTGCGCGGTACGGAAGTTGGCGTACGAGTCCAGCCACCAGCCGTACGAGCTGCTGCCGGTCGGCGTGCCGACGGTGTAGAGCGGTTGAGCGACCTCCGACTTCGCCGCCGCGTCGGGCACGGTGATGTCCACCGGCTTCGCGGTCCGCGCGTCCACCGTGATCGTGGCCTTCTTGGTGATGCTCAGCTTCGGCTGCGCCACCCAGTCGAAGCCCTTGGCGGGGTCGTCCGGGTCGACGTAGATAGCCGAGTCGAAGATGTAACCGCCCTTGGGAACACGGACCTTGACGGTGCCGGACTCGTCGTAGGGCGAGTACCACTTGTCCTGGGCGAGCCCGGTGACACCCTCCAGGTCGGCGCCGTAGTACTTCGCCGGGTTGCCGTCACGGCCGAGGAACTTGAGCGTGACGTCGTACGACTCCGCCTCGCGCTGCACCGTCGCCGCCGTGCGTACCCTCTGGCCGCCGCCGGTCGCGGTCACGTACGCCGAGTAGGCGCCGTCGACCGTGCCGCCCAGCTTGGTGTTGACCTTGAGGTCGGCGGAGGCCGTGCCGCCCGCCGGGACGGTCAGCGTCTTGGCGCCGAGCGTGAAGAAGCCGGCCGGTGCGGCCTGCCCCTTCGGGTCGGTGCCCGCCACCGCGAGGGTCAGCGTGACGTCGGTCTTCCCGAGGTTCTTGTACGTGACCTTGTCGGTGACCGGCTTGTCGTCGGTGTGCGGCCACTGCTGGAGGCCGAAGCTCACCGACGTCGGGTCGGCGACCACGGTCTGTTTGATGGCCTTGTCGACCTGGATCCGGCCCGAACCCTGCTGGAACGGCGTGTACTTGCCGCCCTTGGTGGAGCTGGTCAGCGCGCCCTTGAGCTGGGTGTACGTCCAGTCGGGGTGCTGCTGCTTCAGGATCGCCGCGGCGCCCGCGACGTGCGGGGTGGCCATCGACGTACCCGAGATGCTCACGTAGCCGGGCGGCTTCTCGCCGACCTCCTTGGCTATGACGCTGCCCGGGGCCGAGGCGGCCGTGGTGTCCACGCCGGGTGCGGTCACGTCGGGCTTGATCTGCCCGTCGAGGCCGGGGCCCGTGCTGGAGAAATCGGCCAGCTTGTCCAAGCCGTCGACGGCGCCCACGGTGAGCGCGGCCTCCGCGCTGCCCGGGGAGCCGATCGTCTGCTCGCCGCCGTCGTTGCCCGCGGCGATCGCGAAGAGGACGCCCTTCTCCTTGGACAACTTGTTGACCTGGGCCTCAAGCGGATCGATGTCGGGGGTGTCCCCGCCGCCGAGGCTGAGGTTCACGACGTCGGCGCCCTGCTCGACCGCCCACTCCATACCGGCGAGGATGCCGGAGTCGTCGCCGGAGCCGTCGTCGCCGAGCACCTTGCCGTTGAGCAGCTTGGCGCCCGGTGCGACACCCTTGTACTTGCCCGCCGACTTGGCGCCCGTACCGGCCGCGATGGACGCGACGTGCGTGCCGTGGCCGTACTTGTCGGTCGCGTCGGGGGACGTGGAGAAGTTCTTCTCCCCGACGACCTGCTCCTTGAGGTCCGGGTGGGTCCCGTCGACACCGGTGTCGAGGACGGCGATCTTGACGCCCTTGCCCTCGTACCCGGCGGCCCACGCCTTGTCGGCACCGATCTGCGGAACGGACTTGTCGAGGCTGGCCTTACGGACCCCGTCGAGCCACACATGAGCGATGCCGGAGGCGGTTTTCGCGCCGCCGGACCGCGTGTCGGTGACCGCGGCCCACAGGTCGGACGCGTCGCTCTTGGGCGTCAGCACCGCGTCCGCGTTCAGCGACGTGAGGGTCCTGCGGACCTTGGTGTCGCCGGCGTCGCGGACGTCCGCCTTCGCCGCCGCGGCCGCGCCGCGGTAGCCGACGATCAGCTTGAGGCCCTGCTTCTGGGCCTTGCGGCCGGCCGACTTGTTGAGCTCGGTGACGTCGAAGAGCCGCTGGTCGAGCTTGCCGTCGGCTATCAGCCGCGCGGCGTCGGCCGGTACGACGAGGGTGTGTCCGTCGGCCTTGCGGATCTGGACGGGTATCCCCTCACGGCCCTTGGCCCGCTCCAGGCCGGTGACACGGCCCTTGGCGTCGACGACGACGCGGTCGCCGGTGATCAGGGTGATGCGGTGCTTGGGCGTGATCTGTACGGCCTGGTCGGCGGCCGAGTCACTGGTCGTGCGCTCGGCCTCTGCCGACGCCGGGCCGGTCATGCCCGCCGCCAGAGCCACGGCTGCCGCCGTGGCGATCGTGGCCGTGCACGCGCTTTTCACTTGTCTGCGCAAGTCTCCCCCTGGAGGCTATGTGAGAACTCGTTGTCTTCCGGGTGTAATCACTGGGTTTCTGCTGGTTGAGCTTGACCAACTCGGCTCAGCACCCCCGCGTCACCGCAGACGCACCCGAGGCCGAGGACCGCCAGCGTGCCCGAACCTCGTTGACCGGATGCTGATCCAACCTGACCGGCCGATCAGGAAGGCGGGCCGGCGCTGTGCGAGGCTGCACCGCATGCGCATCCTGGTGGTCGAAGACGAGGTGGACCTTGCCCACACCCTGCGCACCGGTCTGACCGCCGAGGGCTACAGCGTCGACCTCGCCCATGACGGCCGGCAGGGACTGTGGATGGCCCGGACCGGCGAATACGCCCTGGTCGTACTGGACTTGATGCTGCCCGGACTCAACGGCTACAAGGTCTGCGCCCAGCTGCGCCGGGAGGGCAACGCGACCCCCATCCTGGTACTCACCGCCAAGGACGGGGACTGGGATCAGGCAGAGGCCCTGGACACGGGGGCCGATGACTACCTGGCCAAACCCTTCTCCTACATGGTGCTCGTCGCACGGCTGCGGGCGCTGGTCAGACGAGCCGCCACGGTCGCACCGCCCGTCCTCGCCGTGGGCGACCTCTCGTTGGATGTCGCCGGCCGGGTCTGCCGCCGGGCCGGGGCCCGGGTGGAACTCACACCCCGGGAGTTCGCCGTGCTGGAGCTGCTGGCCCGCCGGGCGGGCCAGGCGGTCTCCAAAACGGATCTGCTCTATCACGCGTGGCCCGACGAAGCCCTCGATCCCAACCTGGTGGAGGCGCGCGTCAGCGCACTGCGCAAGAAGATGGACACCGCGTTCGGCCGACGGTCCCTGCAGACCGTACGGGGTACCGGTTACCGGCTGGTGGACGACCGTGAACGCGACTGAGCCGCGACGCCGCTGGTGGCCGCGTTCGGTACGGGCCCGCACGGCTCTGGCCGCCGCCTCGGCGGCCGCCGTCATCCTGGTCGGCATCGGCTGGTGGGTACACCGCGACGTCTACCGCGAGAGCACACAGATCGCCGATGTGCAGGCGCGGGAACAGCTCTCGGCACTCGTCGATCAGGTGGAGGAGGGTGTGGTTCCCGTTCGCCGAAGCACTGTGCCGTACGAGGTCGTCGCGACCGGCCGCCGTGCCGCTGTCGCCTACGGCGGAGGCATGGAGGAGTTCGATCCCGGCACCCGCCATGTGCTGCCCGCCCCACCGAAGGCCGAGTTGCCCGCCCCACCGGATGACGATTCGGGAGGCTGGAGCTATACGACCGAACCCATGCGTATACCAAGGCGCCACGACTCCGAGCCCATGGACCGGTTCGGCAAGGACGGTGGGACCTACCCGGTCATGTACGACGATGTCAGGGCCGATGAACTGAGCAACGACAGAGTCGCCGCTCTGGGTGTCACCGCCGACGCCCAGCTGCGGGTCTATGTGGTGGTGCTTCCGCACGCAGGCGAGGACATCGCGGAGGAAATCACCGAGGCCACCGACCGCCGGCTGCTGCGGGCCGGGCTCGTCGGCCTCGTACTGATCGCCGCCGTCGCCTACTTCGCCGTCCGCATCGCGCTGCGGCCGGTCGAAGCCATTCGCGTCCTCACCGCCTCAGTCACCGCGAGCGACCCCCGCGAACGCGTCACCGTGCCCGCCGCGGGACACGAGATCGCCGCCCTGGCCACCACCATCAACACCACCCTCCAACGCCTCGACGACGCCGCCACCCAGCAGCGCCGCTTCGTCGCGGACGCCGCCCACGAACTGCGAAGCCCCCTCACCACGCTGCTGGCCAGCCTGGAAGTCGCGCTCGCCTACCCGGAACGCACCGACTGGCCCGCCGCGGCCACCACCGCCGCACGACAGACCCGCCGCCTCCAGGCACTCACCGAAGACCTGCTGCTCCTCGCCCGCCTCGACACCCGCACCCCCACAGCCGGTCCCGACGCCGTCGACCTGACAGCCCTCGCCTCCCGGCTGGCCGAGCAATACCCCCTCACCGAACGGCCGTTGAACCTCACCTGCGACAGCACCGCCCCCGCACACGCACCCGGAAACCCCGACGAATACGAACGGCTGCTGCGCAACCTCATCGACAACGCCGCCCGCCACGCCGCACACCGCATCCAGATCACCGTCCGGAGCCAGGACGGCTGGGTCGTCCTCACGGTGCACGACGACGGACCGGGCGTGCCCGCCGAGGACGCCGAGCGCATCTTCGAACGCTTCGTCCGGCTCGACGACGCCCGCTCCCGCGACCAGGGCGGCACCGGCCTGGGCCTCGCCATCGCCCGCGACCTGGCCCACCGCCACCAAGGCACCCTCACCCTCACCCCCCAGGCCCTCGGAGCATGCTTCCAACTACGTCTCCCCCAAGCCCCAAACCCAGCCGAGGAATAGCCGGATGCGAACTGGCGACAGTTGCTGTGTCGGTACCGGCGAGGGCGGACAACACCTCACTGAACAGGGATGCCCGGAACGTCGCGTCGCGCGACGGTAGCGGCTGGCGAGACCTGACCGGACAGCAGTCACTTCACGCAGCACACCGGCAACTGTATGCCGAGGGCGCCGGTCAGGACGCCCGCAGCGCCTTCGCCAGCACGCTCTCGCCCGACAGCTCGATGCGGCCCGCCCGCACGCCGTCCCCCACCGTCAGCACACCCCCGCTCACCGCCACGCACGTCTCGGCGTCCATGGCGAGGCGGGCGTCGGGGTCCGCGGGCGCCGGGCCGTCGCCGTAGGACTCCCCCGCGCCCCCGAGTCGTACGTGGAACTCCCCCTCATCCAGGCGCACTTCCACCACGCCCTCCACCCCGAGCCCCGCCAGGGCCCGCAGCAGCGGCAGCGCGAACCAGTGCGCGCGGACCGCGTCCGTCGGTGCGCGTTCCCCGAGGGCGGGCGCACCCCAGGTGGCGAGTGCCTGCAGGACCGGCAGCAACTCACGGCCCCGCTCGGTCAGTTCGTAGACGTACGCCGCCGACGGCGGGGGGAGGCGGCGGCGGGTGGCCAGGGCCTCGCGCTCCATGTCCTTGAGCCTGGACGCCAGGACGTCCGTGCTCACGCCCGGCAGATCGGCGTGCAGGTCGGTGTAGCGGCGGGGGCCGACCAGGAGTTCACGGACGATCAGGAGGGTCCAGCGGTCACCCACGGTGTCGAGGGCACGGGCGGCAGCGCAGTACTGGTCGTAGCTTCGGCGAGGCCTGGGTGCAGGTGGCATGCGACGCAGTCTATGCAAGTTGTTGGACTTTCCAAGCCCCAGCTTGGTAAAACCAAGTAACTCACGTCACGGGAGGCACAGCGCATGGAGTTCCGGCAGTCCAGCAAGCTCAGCGAGGTCTGTTACGAGATCCGGGGTCCTGTCATCGAGCACGCCAACGCCCTGGAGGAGGCGGGCCACAGCGTCCTGCGCCTGAACACCGGCAACCCGGCGCTCTTCGGCTTCGAGGCGCCCGAGGAGATCGTCCAGGACATGATCCGGATGCTCCCCCAGGCGCACGGCTACACGGACTCGCGCGGCATCCTCTCGGCCCGCCGCGCCGTCGCCCAGCGCTACCAGGCCCTCGGTCTGAACGGGGTCTCCGTGGACGACGTCTTCCTCGGCAACGGCGTCTCCGAGCTGGTCACCATGGCCGTCCAGGCGCTCCTCGAAGACGGCGACGAAGTCCTCATCCCCGCACCGGACTTCCCCCTGTGGACCGCCGTGACGACCCTCTCCGGAGGCAAGGCCGTCCACTACGTGTGCGACGAGTCCGCCGACTGGTACCCGGACCTGGACGACATGGCGTCGAAGATCACCGACCGGACGAAGGCCGTCGTGATCATCAACCCGAACAACCCCACGGGCGCCGTGTATCCGAAGGAGATCCTGGAAGGCATCCTCGACCTCGCGCGCCGCCACGGCCTGATGGTGTTCGCCGACGAGATCTACGACCAGATCCTGTACGACGACGCCGTGCACCACAGCGTCGCGGCCCTCGCCCCCGACCTCGTCGTCCTGACCTTCTGCGGGCTCTCGAAGACCTACCGCGTGGCGGGCTTCCGCTCGGGCTGGCTGGTCGTCACGGGCCCGCGGCAGCACGCGAAGAGCTACCTGGAGGGGCTGACCATGCTCGCCTCCATGCGCCTGTGCCCGAACGCTCCCGCGCAGTACGCCATCCAGGCCGCGCTCGGCGGCAGGCAGTCCATCCATGAGCTCACCGCTCCGGGCGGCAGGCTGTACGAGCAGCGCGACATGGCGTGGCGGAAGCTGAACGAGATCCCCGGCGTCTCCTGCGTGAAGCCGAAGGGCGCCCTCTACGCCTTCGCGCGCCTCGACCCCAAGGTCCACCCCATCCACGACGACGAGAAGTTCGTCCTCGACCTGCTCCTCCAGGAGAAGATCCAGGTCGTCCAGGGCACCGGCTTCAACTGGCCGCGCCCCGACCACTTCCGCATTCTGACCCTCCCTTACGCTGATGATCTCGACGCGGCGATCAGCCGCATCGGCCGCTTCCTCAGCGGATACCGCCAGTGATGTCATCGGACGACGGGGCTCGTGTGTCTCTCTGCTCCACCTGCCAGACCCCTTCCCTCACCCAGTTCGCCTCGCCCGACCTGGTCGAGAGCATCGTGTACGGCGGACTCGACCGCGCGGCCGATCCTGCCTGGGCCGAATCGGGCGCCGCCACCCTCGACGACTACGCGCGCTGGTGCGCCCACCTGTGCGGTCTGGCGTGCCTGCGGATGGCGCTCGGCCCGTCCTCGCCCTCGCTCTTCGAGCTGCGGGACGGCGCGCTGAAGTACGGCGCGTACACGGAGGATGCCGACGGCACGATCCGCGGACTCATCTACGCCCCGTTCGCGGAGTACGTGCGCGACGTGCACGGCGTCGACGCCACGGTGCACCGGCACCTCACGGTGGAGGAGATCGTCGGACTGCTCGACGAGGGCCGTTCGGTCATGGTCTCGGTGCACTTCGAGATCCGCCGCCCGCACCGCCCTTCGCCCGGCCGGGGCGGCCACCTGGTGCTTGTCACCGGGCGTACCGCTGACGGAGGCCTGCACCTGCACAACCCTTCGGGGATCGACGCCGGAACACGGATGGCGGACATGACACTTTCGGACTTCGAACCGTTCTTCGCCGGACGCGGGGTGTCCTTGCCCGGACAGCAGGTCACTGCTCCTGTCAGGATGTCGCGATGATGCGTGGAGGCAAGGTCGCCGTCGTGGGCGGGAGCATCGCCGGATGCGCCGCCGCACTCGCCGCGCACCGCGGGGGCGCCGACGAGATCACCGTGTACGAGCGGACCACGGGTCACCTCGCGGACCGCGGTGTCGGTGTCGCGGTGCACACCTCTCGTTACAGGGAGTTGGAATCCGCCGGGTATCTGGACGCGGACATGCCGTGGGTGCAGCTGGAGCGGCGCCGCTGGTATGTGCGGGACGGTTCGGCGACGGGGCCCCTCGGGCGCGAGATCGGGGCGATGCCGTTCTCTTTCCGTACGTACAACTGGGGTCATTTGTGGCGTGAGTTGCGCGGCCGAGTGCCCGATTCCGTGGTCTTCCGGTCGGGCGTGGTGGTCGAGGAGGTGCGTCCTGGCATCGAGGGCGCCGAGGTGGTCACCGCCGACGGCACCGAACGCGTCGACCTTGTGATCGGTGCCGACGGCTACCGCTCCGTGGTCCGTGAGGCGGCGTTCCCCACCGTGCGTCCCGCGTACGCCGGATACCTCGCCTGGCGGGGCGCCTTCCCCGCCGACCGGCTGCCCGACCCGGAGCTGTGGGCGCGGGAGGACGGCGCGTACGTCGTCTTCCCCGGCGGTCATTCCGTCGTCTACCGCATCCCCGACGGGGCGGGCGGTCACCGCGTCAACTGGCTTCTGTACACGACGCCACCGCCGGACCTGGACCTGGGACTCGGCCACGACCTGCGGCTCACCGGCCCCGCCGGCCTGCCGCCGGGCAAGCTGACAGAGGCTCTCTCCTCCCATCTCACCTACGTGTGCGACGAGTTGCTGCCGCCTTACTGGGGCGAACTCGTCCGCACGACTCTTCCCGACGAGCTTTTCCTCCAGCCCATGTACGACTTCACGGCGCCCCGCTACACCACGGACCGCATGCTCCTGATGGGTGACGCCGCCACGGTCGCCCGACCGCACACCGGGGCGGGCGCGGTCAAGGCGCTGCAGGACGCGACGGCCCTGGAGTCCGCCTTCGCCACGGCCACGACCTGGCAGGACGCACTCGACACGTACGACACCAACCGCACCGCGGTCGGCGGTGCGATGGTCGATCTGGGACGCCGCCTCGGCCGCGCATTCGTCCAGGAGACACCGCACTGGCGGTCCATGGACCAGACGGCGCTCGAGACATGGTGGAAACAGGCCGAAGCGGGCGGGACGTTCGGGGGCCGTGAGCTGAAGCGGTGAAGTGCGGCGGTGAAGTGCGGCGGTGAGCTGACGTCGTGACGGGGTGTCGGCTGATACCCACCTGCGGGTTTGGGTATGCACGCCAAGATCAATAAGATTCCGCGATGATCACAAGACAACGGCTGGCGGCCGGGGCCTTCGCCCTGCTCGCCGCCTTGACCGCCGGTCTCGGCACGGCGGGTCCCGCCTCCGCCGACGACGACGAACCGGCACAGCCCTCACCCAAGGTCGAGCTGGTGCTCGATGTCAGCGGTTCGATGCGGGCCCGCGACATCGACGGCAAGTCCCGGATGGCGGCGGCGAAGCAGGCGTTCAACGAGGTACTCGACGCCACGCCGGACGAAGTCCAGCTCGGCATACGGACGTTGGGTGCCAACTACCACGGCGACGACCGCAAGACGGGCTGCAAGGACACCGAGCTCCTCTACCCGGTCGCGGAGCTCGACCGCGACAAGCGCACCGAGGCGAAGACCGCGGTGGCCACGCTCGCGCCCACCGGGTGGACGCCGATCGGCCCGACGCTCCTGAAGGCCGCCGACGACCTCAAGGACGACGACACCGAGCGCAGCCGCCGTATCGTCCTCATCTCCGACGGCGAGGACACCTGCCAGCCGCTCGACCCCTGCGAGGTGGCGCGCAAGATCGCCGCCGAGGGCATCCACCTCACGGTCGACACGCTCGGCCTCGTGCCGGACGCCAAGACCCGCGACCAGCTGAGCTGCATCGCGGAGGCCACCGGCGGTACGTACACGTCGGTGCGGCACACCGATGAACTCTCCGGCCGCGTCAAGCAGCTGGTGGACCGCGCGGCGGACCCCGTCGCCACCCCGGTGGCGGCGAAGGGCGCCGCCCAGTGCACCGATGCCCCACAGCTCAAGGCGGGCGTCTACACCGACCGTGAGAAGTTCGGCGAGCACCGCTGGTACCGCGTCGACGTCAAGCCCGGCCAGGAGCTGCGCGCTTCCGTCAGCGTCGGCGCCGACCGTGCGGTCAACCAGGACTACGGCGTGCTGCTGCGGGCATCGACCGTGCACGGGCGCGAGATCGTGCGGGGCTCCGAGGCGGGTGACGGACGTACGGACGTGATCTCGACCGGCCTGCGTTATCCGAAGCCGGAGGAGGACGACGAGGAGACCGACGAGGGCGGACCCGCCCCCGAGACCGTGTGTCTCCAGGTCAGCAACTCCTTCTCCGCTCCTTCCTCCGTCAAGACGACTCCGGGTCTGCCCGTCGAGCTGGCCGTCGACCTGGTGGACGCGCCCGACGAGGCGTCGGACGTGGCGTCCTTCGGTCTGGGCAACGGCTGGTGGCTGCTCGGCGCACTGATCCTCACCGGCTTCATCGCCGGTCTGGTCTGGGGCTGGGTCTCGCGCTGGCGCTTCGCGGTCTGGAGGACCAACTGATGCGTACGACACGTGTGTTGAGCAGAGCCGGTGTGCTGGCGGGGGCCGCGCTGCTCGCCCTGTGCGGGGCGGCGGGCGCCGCCGTGGCGGACTCCGATGACGACGAGGCCGCCGCGCCGACCGAGGCCGGTACGTCCTTCCGTACGGCGACCGCGATCCAGCTGGACCAGGAGGCCACCGCGGAGGCGTCCACCGGCGACTACCTGTACTGGTCGTTCCCGGCGGACGTCGGGCAGAGCCCCACCGTGCACGCCACGGTGAAGCTGCCCGAGGGCTCCACCCGGCACGGCGACTCCACCTGGCAGGTCGACGTGTACGACGGGCTGCGGCGCCATCAGGCGTGCCGGTTCGGCGCGCAGACCAGGACGGCCGCGCAGGACGCCGCCACGGTCGAGCTGTCCTGCACCCTGCGCACGGTGCGGGGATGGGCCGAGCCGTGGG
Source organism: Streptomyces sp. NPDC056486 (assembly GCF_042795295.1). Lineage (NCBI taxonomy): Bacteria > Bacillati > Actinomycetota > Actinomycetes > Kitasatosporales > Streptomycetaceae > Streptomyces > Streptomyces sp. NPDC056486. The sequence continues at coordinate 44,802 of NZ_JBHTSF010000050.1, read as the reverse complement.
CCAACGACCCGCTGCCGGGCACGTACTACGCGCGCCTGACGGTCACCGGCCTCAAGGCGGACGACCTGGGGCTGCCGATGCAGGCCGCGACGGAGGTCACGTCGAGCGACGCGGGCGGTGCGACGGCGGTGGACGGCGCGCTGGCGAAGCCGTTGGTGCCGGGGATCGGCACGAAGATGGAGGCGGCCTCCAGTGAGCCGGAGGACGGCTGGGCGTCGGGCTTGTGGTCGTCCCGCTGGCTGTGGACGGCGGCCGGTGGCGTGCTCGGTGCCCTCGCGGGCATCGGGGGGTACTGCCTGACGCGCGGCTCGGGCCGCCCGGCGCGCGTACCTGCGGGGATCTAACCTCGATGGTGGCCGGACCGGGCCTTCCGGACCGGCCACCACCGACAGACAGGAAGTTCCCCACCATGGGTGACCTGCTCCTCGCCCGGCACGGCGAGACCCAGTGGTCGCTGTCCGGGCAGCACACCAGCTGGACGGACATCCCGCTCACCGAGAACGGCAGGGAGCAGGCGCGCGGCATCGCACCCCTCATCGGGAGGTTCCGGATCGGGGCGGCGTTCGTGAGTCCCCGGGAGCGGGCCCGGGACACGGCGGGTCTTGCCGGGTTCCCGGATGCCTTCGTCGACGCCGATCTGAGCGAGTGGGACTACGGGGCGTACGAGGGGGTCACGACGGTGGAGATCCACCGCACACGCCCCGACTGGTACCTGTTCACGGACGGAGTGGCCGCGGGCCCCGCCGAGCACCCCGGTGAGACTCCGGAGCAGGTCGGCGAGCGGGCCGACCGGATGCTGGCCAAGGTCGACGCGGCTCTCGCCAACAACGAGGGCAGTGTGGTCCTCTTCGCCCACTCCCACTTCCTGCGGGTCCTGACGGCTCGGCGCCTCGGACTCCCGGCTTCCGGCGGGGCGTTGTTCCAGTTGGCGACGGGGACGGTCTGCCGCCTCAGCACGGAGCACGGCCGCCCGGTGGTCGCGAGCTGGAACATCCGCCCGTGAAACCAGGCAGACTCTGTCTCAAATAGCACTCTCACCACCAAGAAGGATCGCGAATGATCACGCTCAAGAAGGAAGACGGACCGGCGGATCTCGGCGGAGTGACCCGTCTGTCCATAGGGGTGTCCTGGGACCCGACTGTCGGCAGCAGCGGTGGGGTGTTGGGGAAGCTCCGCCAGAAGGCCGGCACCGACCTCGACCTGATCGCCATCGCGATGGCGGGTGCGGACCCGGTGCGCCTCGCCGGTCTCGACTCGCTCGACCCGCTGGGCAACGGCTCCCTTGTGCACAGCGGGGACAACCAGACCGGCAAGGGCGACGGTGACGACGAGACGGTGACCGTCGAGTTCGAGCGTGTGCCGGACAACATCACGTCCATCGTGTTCGTCGCCGCCGCGTACAAGAAGCGCAGCGCCTTCCAGAACGCGCGCAACATCAGCTTCAAGGTGTACGACGCCACGGGTGGCAGCACCCAGCAGGTCGCCGACATCTGGCCGAGCCTGCTCACCAATGACAACGGCTGCGCCGTGGCCAAGGCGGTCCGGGAGGGTGGGGCCTGGAAGCTCCAGGTCATCAACGAGACCGGGAAGATCAAGCAGGGCGACGAGCAGGCCCTGATGCGCTTCGCCATGAGCAAGTAGCGGACAAGCAGCACAAGCGGCGGAAGTCCGGGCCGGCCGATTTCCCCGGCCGGCCCGTCGGCGAACCGGCTGACCCGTCGGCGAACCGGCTGACCCGTCGGGGAAAACCGGCCTGCCCGGTCGAGGCCGTGCCCCGGTTCGACACGCACCCCGAAGATCATCAAGACTTGCCGTCATGCGATACGGCGTTAACCTCCTCAATTTCGGCTCCGGCACCACTCCCGACTCCCTCGTCCGGCAGGCCACCGATGCCCGCGACATCGGGTTCGGCTTTGCGATGATCTCCGACCACATCACGGTCACCCCCGACGTGCACTCGGTCTATCCGGCGCCGTTCTACGACCAGTTCGTACTCGCCGCGCACCTCGCGGGCCGCGTACCGGGGCTGCGGCTCGGCACGACGATCACGGTCATCCCCTACCGTCACCCGCTCCAGACCGCCCGCCTCGCCGCCAACATCGACCAGCTGAACGACGCCGGGTTCATCCTCGGCGCCGGTGTCGGCTGGTCCCGCGCCGAGTACGAGGCCCTTGGCGTCCCCTTCGACGAGCGCGGCGCCATCACGGACGAGTACCTCGCCGCGATCCGCGCGTCATGGACCGAGGAGACGACCTCGTTCCAGGGCCGTTACGTCGCCTACGAAGGCATCCACAACGCTCCTCTCCCCGCGGCGCAGCTGCCGGTCTGGGTCGGCGGCAACTCCCCCGCCGCCCAGCGCCGCGCCGCCCGCCTCGGCGAGGGCTGGCACCCGTTCATGCCGACGCTCGACGTGCTGCGGACGGCGCTGCCCCGGATCGCGGCGGAGGCCGAGGCCGCCGGGCGCCCCGCACCCGACCTCGTGCCCCGCCTCCAGCTCCGGCTCGCCCCGCAGCCGGACACGGCAGAGCGTCCCCTCGGGCACGGCAGCGTCGACCAGCTCCGCGCCGACCTGGAGACACTGGCCGAGCTCGGCGCCACGGACGTCCTGCTCGACACCTACCCCGGCACGCCCGGCGAGCGCGGCACCGCCGACGACGACCGGCGCACGCTCGACCTCGTCGCCGAGAGGGTGGTCGACCTCACCGCGGGAACAGTTCGCTGAGGTCCCGCGGCCGTTGTCAGTGGCACGAGGCACTATCGGAACCAGGCGAAGAGGATCTGGGGAAGAGGTGGGCTCATGACGAAGCCTCCGACGGCGGCTCAGCGGCGCATCATCGAGGCCGCCGACCCGGCGACGGGCCGTCTTGCCGGGAGCGAGGCACAGCTGGTGGGACTCGTGCGCCACCGCCTCGCCTTCCGGCACCCCCGGCCGCCGCACGCCTATTTCCTGACGCCCACGGGCCACCGCGTCCGGGAGGACGCCGGGACCGGTCCCGCCGCAGAGATCCCCGCCCCTCCCCCGGCCGCCCCCGCCGCCTCCGGCCTCTTCGCCGCCCGCACGGGCGCCGAGCCCATACCCCCGCAGGACGCCGGGACCCCGGCCCGCGCCCGCGACGTACGCAGCGCCTGGGAGGGCCTCCTCGAGATGCGCCGCATGACCAATCCGGACGGCGCGCGGGACCGCCCCTGCGCCTGGGAACGGACGCATCTGGTGCGGGCGGCGGCACTGGCCCTGGAGGCGGCGGGCTGTTCGCCGGGGCCTGACGAGGGCTATCGGGTGGGCGAGACCCCGCAGCCCGAGGCCGTCGCCGTGCGCGATGTGACGTCCGACGGGCTGCGGGCGTGCGCGAGCGCGCTGGAGGCCGCGGGATGGCAGGTCAGCGAACACGCCGAGCGGCCGGGCGGCGTGCGCTATCTCCTGGCGTCGCCTCGGAGGGGATAGCGGGCAGGGCAGTGAAGAGCAGGTATCCGTGTGGAACCGTCGAAAGGAATGTCGTGGCGGAGCCGTTTTCCGTGAGCATCAGTGTCCGTGGGTACGAGACGGACGCACAGGGCCACGTCAACCAGGCCGTCTACCTCCAGTACGCCGAGCACGCCCGCTGGTCGGTGCTGCGCGCGGCAGGCATCGAGCAGGCCGATCTGCTGGCCAAGGGGGTGGGTCCGGTCGCCCTGGAGAACACCATCCGCTACTTCAGCGAGCTGCGCGCGGGCGACGAGGTGGAGGTGACCTGTGTGTTCGTGTGGGGCGAGCGCAAGACGTTCCGCATCGAGCAGTCGATCCGCAAGGCGGACGGCACGGAGGCAGCCGAGTTGCGCTCCGTCGGCGGCCTCCTGGACCTCACTGAACGGCAGATGGTGCGGGACCCGCGCGAGTACTTCAGGGCGCTGGCCGACGACCCGACGGTGATCGGCCTCTGAGCAGCCTTCGGCGAAAGGCGAGTTGGGGGTACTGGCCCGGGCGCGGGAACTAGATTGGCAGGTGATCGTTCTTTCAATTAACAAGCAGGACCGTTCACCCAGTTCACCCACAGGAGGCCCCTCGTGTCGGATCGCGACCCCCAAGCCGACGCCGCAGCGGACATTCGCGCGCGCATCGACACCAGCACGCCGCACTCCGCGCGCTTCTGGAACTACTTCGTGGGCGGCAAGGACAACTACGAGAAGGACCGCGAGCTCGGCGACCACATCAAGGGGATCCACCCCGGCCTCGTCGACGTGGCGCGGCTGAGCCGGCAGTTCCTCGGCCGCGCGGTCCGCCATCTGGCGACGGAGCAGGGCGTCCGCCAGTTTCTGGACATCGGCACGGGCCTGCCGACCGCCGACAACACGCACGAGGTCGCCCAGCGCGTGGCCCCGGACTCCCGGATCGTCTACGTGGACAACGACCCGCTCGTCCTGGCCCACGCACGCGCGCTGCTCACCAGTACGCCCGAGGGCGTCACCGCGTACATCGACGCCGACCTCTACGACCCCAAGGCGATCCTGAAGTCCGCGAGCGCGACCCTGGATCTTTCAAAGCCCGTCGCCCTGATGATCCTCAACACCCTTGGCCACGTTGCCGATTACGAGCAGGCGCGTGACCTGGTGTCGCAGCTCATGGCGGGCCTGCCCTCCGGCAGTTACCTGGTGATCAGCGACAGCACCGCCACCAGCGACGGCATGATCGCGGCGTCGAACGCGTACAACAAGAGCGGTGCGATCCCCTACCACGTCCGCAGCGTCGAGGAGATCGGCGGCTTCTTCGACGGCCTGGATCTTGTGGAGCCCGGTGTCTCCCAGGTCACCCGGTGGCGCCCGGACACCGAGGACGCGACGCCGGTCGACGCGTACGGCGCGGTGGCCCGCAAGGCGTAACCACCCGCGCCATCATGCGGGAGCGACGGGGGTTGGTGTAGGCGAGGGGCCAGACCCCTCGCCTACACCAGCCCCCGCTTCTCGTCATAGTCCGCACGCGACTGCGCGATCGTCACCCGGTGCCGCTCGGCCCACCCCGTCAGGGTCAGGAGCGTGCCGTGCAACTCCTGGGCCACCAGCGTCAGTTCGTACTCGACCTTCGGCGGAACCGTCGGATACACCGTGCGCGTGAGCAGGCCGTCGCGCTCGAGGTTGCGCAGGGTCAGGGTCAGCATGCGGCGGCTGATGCCCTCGATGCTGCGCTCCAATTCGGTGAAGCGGATGGGGCCGTGGGCCGCCGCGACCAGGATCGAGATGCTCCATTTCCCCACCACCCTGTCAAGAACTTCCCGCAGCGGGCACGCCTGCGCGTTCACCACCTGCGCCGTAACACCGGTGTTCCCTTGGGACATTGAAGTTCCTCCTTCTCCCGACCTCCATGGTCACGCACGATGAACCCCGTTACAAGTCGTGCACCTATGCAGTTCATGGAGGTTCTTCACCGTGTCCACCGTGTCCGATGCCATCAAGTCCCCACGCTCCCGCAGGGCGTCGCTCGCCGTTCTGTCCTCGGGCCTCCTGATGACGATCATCGACGGCAACATCGTGACCGTCGCGATGCCTGCCATCCAGAGCGACCTCGGCTTCTCGGCGCCGGGCCTCGCCTGGGTCGTGAACGCCTACCTCATCGCCTACGGCGGCCTGCTCCTCCTGGTGGGACGGCTCGGCGATCTCGTCGGCCGCAAGCGGATGTTCGTCTCGGGCCTCGCCGTGTTCACCGCGGCGTCCGCGCTGTGCGGAGTCGCCACCGACCAGGGCCTGTTGATCGCGGCACGCGCCGTGCAGGGTGTCGGCGGGGCGATGACATCGGCGGTCGTGCTCGGCATGCTGGTCGCGCTCTTCCCCGAGCCGCGCGAACAGGCCAAGGCCATCGCGGTGTTCAGCGCGGTCGGCGCGGCGGGCGGCGCGCTCGGTACGTTCCTGGGCGGCGCGCTCACCGAGACCCTCAGCTGGCACTGGATCTTCCTGATCAACCTGCCGATCGGGGCCGTCGCGCTCGTGGCGGCGGTACGCGTCCTGGGAGACGACCGCGGCACGGGCCTCTCCGGGGGCGCGGACTACCCGGGCGCCGCGCTCATCACCGGTGCGCTGATGCTCACCGTCTACACGATCGTCAGCTCCGCCGGGCACGGGACACCGACCACTCTCGCGCTCGCCGCACTCTCCCTCGCCCTGTACACCGCCTTCGCCGTACGCCAGGCCCGCACGGCCCGCCCCCTGCTGCGCCTGCGCGTCTTCCGCTCCCGCACACTGACCGGCGCCAACGCCGTGCAGATCCTGATGATCGCGGGCATGTTCGGCTTCCAGTACATCGGCGCGCTCTACTTCCAACGCGTGCTCGGATACGGGGAGTTGAAGACCGGCTTCGCGTTCCTGCCCGCCCCCATCTCCATCGGCGTCCTGATGCTGGGCCTGTCCGCCAGGTTGATCGGCCGCTTCGGCCCCTACCGCTCGTTGCTCGCGGGCCTCGTCCTCATCACGGGCGGCCTCGCCCTCCTCGGCCGTCTGCCCGCCGACGGTTCGTACGTCGTCGACGTACTCCCCTCCATGATGCTGCTCGGCGCCGGGTTCGCCGCGGCGATGCCCGCGGTGACGGGGCTCGCGATGTCCGGGGCGCGCGAGGAGGACGCGGGTCTCGCCTCCGGGCTCTTCAACACCACGCAGGTGGTGGGCGGTTCGCTGGGCCTCGCCGTCCTGACCACGCTGGCGGCGAGCCGCACCGAGAGCCTGCTCGCGGACGGCGACCAGGTCGTGGCGGCCACGGCCGACGGCTACCGCCTCGCCTTCTGGGTGGCCACGGGCATCGCGGCGGCGGGCCTCGCCCTGGCGGCGACGCTGCTGCGGCCGGAGCGCGGGACGACCGCCGCCGAGACGGCCACCGCCGGGCAGGAGCAGACCGAACCGCAGCACCGCGAGCCCACGTCCACGTGAACCTGCCCGTTAGACCAGTTCAGGTAACCCCCCTTGCCCTCACGACAGCCGGACCACTACGGTCCGGCCAGCCGTGAATCTACGCGCGTCGCACATCGAGCGAGAGGTCCCTGACCATGCGTAAGACCGTTCTGACCGCATTTGCTGTTCTCGGCACGGGAGTTGCCGTGGCGCTCAGCACCGGCCTGTCCACGGCTCAGCCGAAGGCCGCCTCGTGGCAGCAGGTCGGGGACGACATCAAGTCCGGCATCAGCGGCCTCACCGTCACCTCACGTTCGGGTGACAACCTGCGCACCCTCGTCGTACGCGACAACAAGAAGCCCGGCGAGAACCGCATCGCCGAAGCCACCTACCGCCCCGGCCAGGCAGCCGAGGTCTCGCCGATCTCCTGGCACGGCAGCGCCGAGCCCAAGGACCTGGAGGCGCTCGACGCGGTGCCGGGTACGTCGGACGAATTTGTGGCCCTGGCCAGCCGCGGGCTCGCCTATCACCTCAAGCTGACTGACGCCGGGGAGGCCGTGCAGGTCCTGGACATCGCCCCGCTGCCCGCGATCGGCACGGACGACAACTTCGAGAGCTTCTCGCTCACCTCGCGGCACGGGGAGACGGCGGCTGTCTGGGCAGACCGGGGCGAGGGCGAGGACCGCCCGGCGACGCTGTACGCGGCGCCGTTCTCGATCAGTTCCTACGGTGAGGCGCAGTTCGGGCCGGTGGACAAGGCGACGTTCCGTGCGCCGTATCCGGAGGGGGACGTGCGTCACGCCTCGGACATCGAAGTGACCAAGTCGGGTCGCCTGCTGGTCAGTTCGGCGTCCGATGCCGGGGACGACGGTCCTTTCGACTCCGCCGTGAGCGACGCGGGCAAGCTGTCCATCTCCTCCGAAGGGGAGGTGCGGCTGTCCGTCGCCGAGTCGCCCGAGGTCCTGGAGAAGTTCGACGGCCACAAGATCGAGGCACTGCGCTGCGCACCCGGCTCCCACCTCGCGGCCCTGGGTACGGACAACGAGAACACGGGCGGCGCTCTCACCACGCGCCGCCTCTGCGACTGACCCCGGCGCCGTTCACTGCCCGCCGCGGCTGACCTCGGCCCACACCGTTTTGCCGACGTCCCGCCCGACCACGCCCCATCCGGTGGCCAGCGCCGCGACGATCACGAGCCCCCGGCCCGACTCCCCGTCGGGTGCCGGGGGTTCGACCTTCTCCGGCGGTCTGTGTTCAGTGAGCGTGTCAGTGACCTCGATACGGAGCGTGCCCGCGACGAGCGTCAGGCAGAGCTCGAAATCGCGGCCGGGCACGCGGCCGTGGGTCACGGCATTCGCGGCGAGCTCAGCGATGATCGCCTCCGCGGTGTCGGACAGTTCACTGTCGTACGGGATGCCCCAGCCGTCCAGGTGATACCTGGCCAGCCTGCGGGCGAGGCGGGCGCCTCGGGGGGTGGCGCTGAGGCGTTGGGTGAATTCCCGCAGGGGGGTGGCGGGTTGGACTTGGGTCGGCATGGTGCCAAAGGTGGCCGTACCTGAAGTCGTACGCCAGCAACCAAACCCGTACGCTCCGTCAGCGTACGAGTACGAAGGGTAGACAGGCGGGGTGACGGACCGTGACCATGGGCGCGTTGGTGGGGATCAGTACACGAGCGTCTGGGGTTACCCGTGATGTCGTCAAGCCGTAAAGAGCCCGAGCCGTCGGACGGTCTGAAGACCTTCGGTGCGGTCCTCAAGAGTTTCCGCAAGCGTGCCCAGGTCACCCAGGAGGGACTGGCCGATGAGGTGGGCTGCTCCTCGCACTTCCTGGCCTCGATCGAGCAGGGCAGACGATTCCCTCCGCCGGGATTCATCGACCGCTGCGAGGCCGCGCTCGACGCCTTCGGCACGCTGCGGCTCGCGGCGAACCAGCTGTCGCGCAAGCCCGGCCTCGCCACCTGGTTCCGTCAGTGGGCTCTCCTGGAGCAGGAGGCGGTGGCTCTCTCCACGTACGAATGCCGCTTGATTCCAGGTCTGTTGCAGACGACCGCGTACGCGCAGACCTTGTTCATCAATCAGCTTCCGCCACTGGGTGACGAACAGATCGAGGCGCAGCTGGCGGCCCGGACGGAGCGCCAACGACTGCTCACCGAGCGGCCGAACACGGCGTACAGCTTCATCCTGGAGGAACACCTGTTCCTGCGGCGCGTGGGTGGGCATGACGTCACCATGGAACTCATCGACCATGTCCTCGGCCTCGCCGAGCGGCGGAACATCGAGCTGCAGATCATGCCGGTGGTGAGGGAAAGTCATGCGGGGTTGGATGGTCCCATGCAGTTGCTGGAGACCCCGGAGAACAAGTGGTTCGCCTATGCCGAGGGGCAGGAGAGCGGCCAGTTCATCTCCGACCCGAAAGTGGTCAGCATGCTCCAGATGCGGTATGCCAGGATGCGCCCACAGGCTCTCTCCTTCGAGGACTCGGTGAGCCTGCTGGAGCGGATGCGAGGAGCAGCATGAGCACCCCCGAACTGGCCTGGTTCAAGAGCAGTTACAGCAGCGGCGGCTCCGGTGACTGCGTGGAAGTCGCTCTCGCCTGGCGCAAATCGAGCTACAGCAGTGGCGGCGACGGCGACTGCGTAGAAATCGCCCCCTGCCCCACCACCATCCACGTCCGCGACTCCAAGAACCCCCAGGGCCCCCGACTCGCCCTGGAACCCCGTACCTGGACGGAGTTCGTGACCGGCCTCGGGGCTGGTCGGCTCGCTCGGTGAGGGTTCCCGCATAAACCCGTTGGCGAGGCACGGCGACCGCTGCTACTTTTCCGGTGGCCGTGCGAGAGAACAACGAGGAGGTGGTACCCGTGAACGCAGTATCGACATGGGTGCTCCCCTCCGGGGTCACGGTCGGGCGATAGGTCGTCCGGGAGCGCCGTAAAGCAGCTCTCCCGAAAGGCACGACCATGCACTTCACTTCCGAACGACGCCTCGACGACGGCGTCCTCGAACGCGAATTCACCCTCGGCGAGATCCCCGGCACCCTGTGGACGCCTGGCTCTGCTGGATCTTCCGGGGCCGCTCCGGCCCCGCTGATCCTGATGGCCCACAACAACGGCCTGCCCAAGGGCGAACCCCGCCTTGTGGCCCGGGCCCGGCACTCCGCAGCGCACGGCTACGCGGTGGCCTCCATCGACGCCCCCGGGTGCGGTGACCGGCCCCGTTCCGCTGCCGCCGAGCAGACCCGCGCCGACCTCCGCCGGGCGATGCAGGCCGGAGAGCCGGTCGACGAGATCTTCGAGGCCCTCGTCGGCCCGCTGGTCGAAAACGCGGTCCCGGAATGGCGGACCACCCTGGACGCCCTGCTCGCGCTGCCCGAGATCGGCGGCCCGGTCGGCTACTCGGGGTGGACGGCTGTCGGCATTCACCTCGCGGCGGTCGACCCGCGCATCGCGGCCGCCGGTTTCTTCGCCGGGGGTTACGTGCCCCGCGCCCAGCGCGATGAGGCCCGGCAGGTCACCGTTCCGCTGCTGTTCCTGCTGCAGTGGGACGACGAAGGCAACCCCCGCCAGCGGGCCCTGGACCTGTTCGACGCCTTCGGCTCCAAGGAGAAGACGCTGCACGCCAATCTGGGCGGGCACACCGGTACCCCGTGGTTCGAGGTGGAGGACGGAGGCCGGTTCTTCAACCGGCACCTGAGGTGAGTCCGGGCCGCCGGGCCGGCAGCTGAGGTAGGCGGCATCGGCCAGGATGCCGTCATGCTCCGCCGTCAAGGAGCCAGCTGTAGCGCAGCCGCCACGCCCGCTCGGTGCTGGCCGCCGCCGTGGCCAAGCCGAGCGCGATGTTGCCCCCTGTCGACAGACCGATGGGTGAGGTGAAGGTCCCGGTGTGCCGGGCGATGCCCTCGGACTTGGTGAGCTGTTCGGCGATCTGCGGGATGAGGATGGCCAGGGCGGCGACGAGCACGCACAGGGAGAGGAGGCCGATCGCGTGGCTCAGCGCGGGACGCTCGCGTTCGAGGCGCGCGCGGCGCCCCTCGGCGGAGTGCGGGTCCGGGGCGAGTTGGTGTTCGGGACCTCTGTCGGTGACGTAGTGGCAGCGCTTGATCCCGAAGGTGCTCATCCGCACCTCGACGGTCCCGCCCGGGACGGGAAAGGCGGCGGGGAGCTTCGACACGGCGTGCTGCCTGCCGTCGCGGTACAGGTGGACCTTGAGGTTGTCGGACGAGTGGTTCTGCCAGTGCCTGATGTCGACGGCGTAGACCGTGTGCCTGCCGTCGTCGCTCGTCAGCCGAAGATGGAAAAGCGCGCGGAAGGGCAGCTGCCACCAGCGGAAACGCTTGAGCGCTCGCCCGTCTCCCGGCTTGACCCGCTGCGCGGCCCGATGCCGCCGCCACTCTTTGATCATGCTTTCGCTCCCGTTGCTCGCTCGACCCGGGGGATCACCTGCGTGGCAGAGCGTCAACGCGCAGGGGTTGTCGCCGAGGACCGTCGGCTGTGGTCGCCCCCCATCGCACTCTGTGCCCCTGGGGCATGGTCAACACCGTCGGTCGAGGGTTGACCATGCCCCAGGGGCACAGTTTTGAATGGGGGCGGAGCACCCCAGGAAAGGGTCTGTCGGTGGCGTGGAGCACGAGACAGCTGGCCGAACTCGCCGGAACGACGCTGAAAACCGTCCGGCACTATCACGAGGTCGGCTTGCTGGACGAGCCGGAACGAGCGGCCAACGGCTACAAGCGGTACGGCGTCAAGCACCTGGTCCGCCTGCTGCGTATCCGCAGGCTGGTCGACCTCGGCGTGCCGCTCTGCGACATTCCCTCGGTCGAGGCCGCCGACGAAGGGGTGGAGCAGATCCTGCGTGCCCTGGACGAAGAGCTCGCGGCGAACATCGAACGCCAGCAGCGGATGCGACGGGAACTGGCGGCGATCCTGGACGACCGGGCCTCTATCGACCTGCCCGCGGACTTCAGGGCACTCGCCAAGGACCTGCCGGAGGCGCAGCGTTCTTTCCTGCTCGTGTACTCCAGCATTCTCACCCCCGCGGCGATGTCCGCGCTCAAGGAGCAGCTCTCAGCGCCGCGCAGCGACGTCGCCGCGCGGTTCGAGACCCTCCCCGCGGACGCGCCCGATGACGTGCGGCAGTGGATCGCGGAACACCTCGCGCCCGAAACCCGCAAACAGCAGGAGGACCACCCGTTCCTGCGCGACCTGAAAGCCTCCTCCCGGCGGGAGGAGGCGATCACCCAGTCGGTGGTCGTGCAGGCGGTGGCCGAGTTCTACAACGAGGCCCAGCTCGACGTCCTGCGACGCGTCAACGCGTTGCTCTCGCAGGACGACGCCGCTGACGAAACGTGACTCAAGGGCGCTGCGCCGCCACCAGCTCCCGCGCCTCCTCGTCCGTCGCGACCGACGGCGGGGAGCCTTCCAGGGGCTTGCGGGCCGTCTCCTTCATCGCGGCCACCGCGATGATGCCGACCAGGCCCGCAAGCATCGTGTAGAACGCGGGCATCAAGTCGTTGCCGGTCGCGCCGATCAGAGCCGCCACCACCAGCGGGGTCGTACCGCCGAAGAGCGAGACCGAGATGTTGAAGCCGATGGAGAGCGAGCCGTAGCGGACGTCCGTGGGGAAGAGGGCGGGGAGCGAGGAGGACATCACGCCCAGGTAGCAGACCAGGGACAGGCCGAGGATGAGCAGGCCGGTGAAGACCGCCACCGTGCCGCCCTGCTTGATGAGGAGGAAGGCAGGGATGGCCAGGACGAAGAAGCCCACCGAGCCCGCCATCAGGACCGGCTTGCGGCCGACGCGGTCGGAGAGGCGGCCGACCGAGTTGATGAGCGCCATCAGGATCAGCATGACGAGCACGATGGACATCAGGCCGCCGGTCTCGCCGAAGCCGAGCTGCGTCAGATACGTCGGCATGTAGGACAGCAGCATGTAGTCGGTGATGTTGAACGCCGCGACCAGGGCGATGCAGAGCAGCATCGCCCGCCACTGGCCGAAGAAGGACTCCTTGAGGGACTTCTTCTGGCGGTCGGCGGCCGGGCCGCTCTCCGCTTCCGCCATCTTCTGGAAGGCGGGCGACTCGTCGAGCTTCAGCCGCAGGTAGAGGCCGATGAGGCCGAGCGGTGCCGCGACCAGGAACGGGATGCGCCAGCCCCAGGACTGCATGGCGTCGTCGCTGAGCCCCATGGTCAGGGCGGTGACGAGGACCGCGGCGACCGTGTAGCCGATGAGAGTGCCGAACTCCAGGAAGGATCCCCAGAATCCGCGGCGCTTGTCGGGCGCGTACTCGGCGATGAACGTCGCGGCGCCGCCGTACTCACCGCCCGTGGAAAAGCCCTGCACCATGCGGCAGAGGACGAGGAGGACCGGGGCCCAGACGCCGATGGTGGTGTAGCTGGGGATCAGGCCGATCGCCAGGGTCGCCGACGCCATCATGATCATGGTCAGCGCGAGGATCTTCTTGCGGCCGACGCGGTCGCCGAGCGGCCCGAAGACCATGCCGCCGATGGGGCGCACCAGGAAGGCCGCCGCGAAGGTGGCGAGGGAGGAGAGGGTCTGCGCGGTGTCGTTGCCGGAGGGGAAGAACTCCTTGCCGATGATCACCGCGAGGTAGGCGTAGACGCCGAAGTCGTACCACTCCATGGCGTTGCCGAGCGCGGTCGCCTTGACTGCCCGCCTGACCTGCACTTCTTCGGTGACGGTGATGTCCGACTGGCGCAGGCGCGGGTTCTTGCGGCGGTGGATCGCGCGGAAGAGCGTGCGGTGCCGGGCTATGGCCTCCGGAGCGGGCGGTGCCGGTATTTCGGGGGCTTCAGGCGCGCTCACGGTGCAGTCACTCTCTCGGTCGGTAATAGGCGTTCACCGATGCCCTGACCTGGGTGGCCGGACAACGACAATCCGTCGCCTGCCCAGCTGGGCGACGATCAACACTCCCAATTCCGGAGAGCGGAAAGCGCCCGCCATTGGTCCTCACCAGCAGGGCCCCAAGTCCTGACTCCGCAGGACTTGGGGCCCGACCACTTGGGCCCGACCACTTGGGCCTGACAGCTTGGGGTCAGCGCGCGTACAGCTGCGCCGCCGGCACGATCTGCTGCTCCTGTCCGGGGCTGGACCAGAGCAGTTTCAGGTGGGCCTCGCCGGTCTGTTCCGCGTACTCGACCTTGATCGAGTGCCGCTTCCCGGCGGTGAGGGCGACCTGGGCCTTGTCGATCTTCGGCTCGTGCGGCGTCCAGGAGTCGATGACCAGCTTGCCGTCGATCCACACCCGAGCCATGTCGTCCGAGACGGTCGTCAGGGTGTACGTCTCCGAGCGGCGCGGCTCCAGTCCGCCGCTCCAGCGGATGCTGAACTTGTCGGAGGGGATGCTCGCCGCCGGTGAGCCCTCGTACTTCCAGGCGTGGTTGAGGGTGCGGTCGGTGCGGGTGATCTTCGGGGTGCCGCTCAGGTCGGCGTTGTCGAAGATCTCCTGCTTCAGGCCTTTGCCCTTGCCGGGGCGGGCCGTCGGGCCCGGGTCCACCTTCAGCTCGATGACCGTGGCGGTGTCATTGGTCGCCCCGCCGGACGGCTTCACGTCGATGCCGTCGCCGGACTTGGTGACCGTCACCTTCTGATCGCTGCCGAGCACGCGCGCCGCCGTGACATCGAAGTCCGTACGCGCCTTCAGGTGCAGGGCGGCGCCGGACGCGGGCCACTGGGTGACCGCCGCGTACAGCTTGTCGCCCTTGCGGCTGACCGAGCCCCAGGACGGCTCCTCGACGAGTCCGCCGTAGCGGGCGCCGAACACCGCGTTGCCCTGGCCCGACGTACGCAGCCAGTCGCCCATCTGCTTCAGGCGGTCGACGGAGGGCTGCGGGATGCGGCCACGGGCGTCGGGGCCGACGTTCAGGAGGTAGTTGCCGCTGCGGGACGTCGTGGAGAGGAGGTTCTTGACCAGGGTGGCCGACGACTTCCAGTCCGTGTCGTAACGGGCGAAGCCCCAGTGACCGTTGAGGGTCATGCAGGACTCCCAGAGCTGGCCGTCGACCGGGGCGCCGGGGATCTCCTGCTCGGGGGTGCCGTAGTCGCCGTCGACCACGCGGCGCTTGCCGACGCGGTTGTTGATGATCAGGTCCGGGTCGAGGCCGCGGAGGTAGGCCTCGAGGTTCTCGCCGTCCTTCGCCGTCCAGGGGTTGTTGGGCTTGTCCGTCTCCCACTCGCCGTCGAACCACAGGAGCGCCGGGTCGTAGTTGTCGACCAGCTCCTTGAGCTGGGCGCGCATCCGCTTCTCGTACTTGGGGAAGGTGGCCGGGTCCGGGAAGTCCGGGTCGTGCCAGTCCCAGATCGAGTAGTAGAAGCCGAGCTTGATGCCCGCGTCGTCGGAGGCCTTCTTCAGCTCCGCGAGGATGTCGCGCTTCTTGTCGAAGGATGAGTGGTCGCGCAGGTTCCAGTCGTTGACCTTCGTGGGCCACATCGCGTATCCCTCGTGGTGCTTCGAGGTGATGACGATGTAGCGCATTCCGGCGTCCTTGGCCGCCTTGACCACGGCCTTCGCGTCGAAGTCGGCCGGGTTGAACGTCGCGGCCTGCTTCTCGTACTCGGCCTTCGGGATGTCGCACTGGCGCTGGATCCACTCGGCGTCACGGCAGAGCGAGCCGTCGGCCTTCTTGTACTCGCCCTCCAGGTTGGAGTATGTGCCGAAGTGGATGAACATGCCGAAGCGGTCCTGCCGGAACCAGTTGGTGCGGTCGGCGGTGAAGGGGTCGTCGGCGGCGTGGTCGGTTCCCGGGCCGGTGGGCGCGGCGCGCCCGGGTGCCGGGGCAGTGGCTGCGGGGGGTTCCGTCGGGGCCGCGACCGCTGCGGGGACGGCGGTGGCGGCGAGGGCCGAGGCGAGGAGCAGGGCGATCCCGGCGACTCTTCGCCGGGTGCGGCTGAGCTGTGTGCGCATGGGGGCGGCTCCCTGAGGTTGACGGGTCGCTCGGGAACGTAGGGTCGAATACATCGGATGTCAATGCGCCCAACTGAGCCCGATGGGGCTGATGTTGGCTCGATCGCACCACATCGCTCCGATGACTGGGGAGCGCGGCGCTTCGGAGGCCCCGCACCGCGCCTCCCTACTGATTTCAACCGAATTCCGATCAGCGCGCGAAAGGAATCTGCGACTCCAACAAACCACCGTGGAGCGTCGGGCCGATTATTTACTATTCATCGAATGAGTCTTTGCGAGAGGGGTGTAGCATCGCCTCAGGCAGATAATTCGTCGACGATGAAAATCAGCCAACGGGGGCGCGGAGCACAACACTTGATGTCCCTCTGTTCTGATCTTTCACAGTCGTGAATGCGGAACCCTGGGGGATATCAATGTCATCGATAAAAGTCCTGCTCGTCGACAGCGAACAACTCGTGCTCGAAGGTTTCCGAAAGCTTCTCGACGGCTTTACGGAATTCTCCGTGGTGTCCATAGCCCATGACGCCGCCGCGGCGGTGGAGCACTTACGCGGGCGCCGCCCGCAGATCGTCGTGATGGGGCTCGGCGTGCCCGGAACGGGCGGCGTGGACGCGATCCGGGCCATTCGCCGGGAGTCCGGCCACGTGCGCATCGTCATCCTCTCCTCCAACCAGCAGCCGGTCTATATGCGCGAGGCCTTCGTGGCCGGCGCCAACGCCTATCTCTCCCGCCGCATCGACGCGGACGAACTGCACGGGACGCTCCTCGCCGTGCACCGCGACGGCGCCGCGTTCACCGCGGCCACCGCGGGGCCGATCCTGCAGCTCATGGCGGGCCGCCACCGCGGCGACGACGCGGCGCTCTCGACGCTGACCGAGCGCGAGCGACAGATCCTGTCCCTGGTCGCCGACGACTACGAGACCGAGTGCATCGCCACTGCTCTGGGCATTCGCCCGAAGACCGTGCGCAACTATCTGAGCCGCATCTACGCCAAATTGGGCACGCCCAACCGTGTACAGACCGTCCTGTACGCGAAACGCTCTCTGGGCCGCCAAGGAGGGCTCGTGACGGACCCGTGACGCAGCGGGCGGTCAGCTCCCTGACACCGCACCGGGACAAGTTTTAATTGCCCGTGCAATTGGCCCGCCTAATGCACTTCGGCCACTGCCCTGCACCATGCGGCACCCGCGTCGGCAAGGGCAACGGGGAAGGCCATGAAGGTGAACGCACCGGCTTGCGGGAGGTCCCGCAATCGGGCCAGGCCCTCAATCTGGATGAACTCCCGTTTCCTGCCGTGGAGATGCGTGGGCCAGAGAGCCGCGGGATCGCGCGTCCCGTAGAAGGACTCCACCATCGCGCGTGCGGGGCCGTCGAAACTCCAGCAGTCCGTGCCGAGCACCTTCACGCCGAGATCCAGCAGATGGTCGACGGCCTCGGGGGTGATGGCGGTGGACTCCGTGTAGTACGCGGGAGTGCCAAGGCGCAGATCCGAGTCGGTGCGGAAGAGCACCACGGTCCCCGGCCCGGCCTCCGCACCGGCCGCGTGCAGCGCCTCCTTCACGTCCGCTGCCGTGACGCGCCCCCCGCACTCCCGTACGTCGAGGACGACGCCGGGCCCGCGGAACCAGTCGAGCGGCAGGTCGAGGACCTTCTTCGCGGGCCTGCCCGCGCACTCGGGGCCGTAGTGGAAGGGCGCGTCCACGTGGGTGCCCTGGTGCACGGACATCCGGTAGAACTCGTTGGAGAGGAAGCAGCCGTCGGGCAGATCGCCTGTGCGCAGGCGGCGGGCCCCGGTCAGCCAGCGCCAGTAGTTGCGCCGCCGGTCCTTGCGGCTGTCCCCCGGTAACGCCCTGATCCTGCGCGAGAGGTGGCGGATGCCGTCCCGGTGGAGCCACTGCTCGAACTCCACGCCGGGCGCCCGGCGGCTGATGGGGATGCTCAGGTCTACGTACGTGCTCGGATGCATCTCGGTCTTTCCTTCTGTGTCGGTGACGCTTCGGTGGCGTCTCGGTGAGCCCCGGTGCGGCCTTACGCGGCATAGGTGACCAGACGGCGGACAGCGGCCGCCGCCGTATGGCCGTACGCCTCACGGACCCGGTTGAGGAGGCGCCGTACGTCCAGCGCGTACTCCTGTGTGCCGGTCGTCTCCAGAGCGAACGAAGCGAGCACGCACCCTAGTTGGGCGGCCCGCTCGGGCGGCGCCCCCTGGGCGGCACCCGCCAGGAAGCCCGCCCGGAACGCGTCCCCCGCCCCGCTCGGCTCGGCCACGGTGACCGAGCCGATGGCGGGGACGAGGGACGGCTCATGGCCGCCGCGTTCGATCCGCACCCCGGCGGCGCCGAGCGTGGTCACCCACGCCCCGACCCGGTCGAGGATCTGCGGACGGCTCAAGCCGGTGGACTCCATCAGCCGCGCCGACTCGTCCTCATTGGTTAAGAGGCAACTCGTACCGGAGACGAGGTACTTGAGGTCCGCGCGGTCCATCCCCCCGATCTGCCACGAAGGGTGGGCCACGAACGGCAGCCCCAGCGCACGGCACTCCTCGGTGTGCCGGAGCATCGCGGCCGGGTCGCCCGGCGCGACCACCACCAGGCCCAGACCGCCCGTGCGCTCCGCGACGGAACGCAGCGAGGGAAGAGAGGGAGTGGCGGCGGCCCCCATGGCGCCCGGCCGGAAGGTGCTGACCCGCTCCCCCTCCACGTCGGTCGTGCACACGTGACGCGCGGTGTGCTCGCCCGGCACGACGAGGACGGATTCGGTGTCGACCCCGTGCTGCTTGAGCCACACCTGGTAGTCGGCGAAGTCGGAGCCGACCGCGCCGATCAGGACCGGATCGAGACCGAGCCTGCCGAGGCCGAAGGCGATGTTGGCACCGCCTCCGCCCCGGCGTATTTCGAGCCCCTCGGCGAGGAAGGCCAGGGACGCGACGTGCAGCCGGTCCCCGGCCGACCGCTCCGGGAAGCGGCCCGGAAAGGTCATGAGGTGGTCCATCGCGATGACCCCCGTGACGGCGATGGGCACGGAGAACTCAGACCCCGGACTCGATCTTCCGCTTGATGCCCGCCTGGTTCTGCCGGGTGTGCAGCTGCATGCGCTCCACGACGGTCGGCAGCGGGACATCAAAGGCGTCGTCGACCTCGAAGTCCTGGACCCAGGTCATCAAGGTCCCCTCGGGCACCTCCTGATAGCTCCACTTGAGGTGCATGTAGCGGAACGGGAAGAGCGGATCGCGCCGCTCGGCGACCGCCGTGAGCTCGCGGTGGTCCAGGAGCCGCCAGGAACTCCAGGTCGCGCCCTCGGGGTTGGTCAGCTCGAAGAGGATCTCGGTCCAACGTCCTTCCCGCTCCTCGGAGACCACCTTGGCGTGGTTGTACTCGTCGAAGAGGTCGGGCCAGCGGCCGATGTCGTTGGTGATTTCGAAGACGTGCTGGGTGTCGGCCTCGATGACGACGCTGTTCTCGATCCTGGGCATCGAATCAGCTCCCCACCGCGGCGACGCCTGCGAGAAGCAGGCGCTCCACACAGCCGACGAGGTCACCGAAGGTGCGGAAGCCGCCCTCGGCGTCGGCGTCGATGCTGACGCCGAAGTGCTGTTCGAGGGCGACGACGACCTCGACCAGCTCGGTCGAGTCGATGTCGAGGTCCTCGGCCAGGCGCTGGTCGTCGGTCAGCTCCTCGTTCTTGAAGCCGGCACCGCGCATGACGGTGACCACGTTCTCGCGGATGTCCATGGAACTCACGTACTCCTTCAGGTATTTGGTGTTGAGCAGGTGCGATGGCGGTGGCGATGGTCAGTCGGCGACCGCGATCGCCACGGCCACGCCCGCCTCGTGCGAGATGCTCACGTGCAGCCCGCTGTAGCCCGCGCGCCGGAACGCCTCGTCGGCCCGGCCGACAAGACGGGGCACCGGTGCGCCCGACGCGTCGCGGCCGATCTCGACGTCGCGCCAGGCCAGGCCTTCGCCGTAGCCGCCGAGCGCCTTGCGCACGGCCTCCTTGGCGGCCAGGCGGCCCGCCATGCGGTACGCCCGGTGGCGGGGTGACGCGTCCTCGCACAGGGCCTGTTCATTGACCGTGAAGAGCCGCTCCAGGAGCCGCTGTCCACGCCGCTCGGCCATGCCGCGCAGGCGTTCCACGTCGACGATGTCGATGCCCACCGCGCGGATGCCGGCCGACCGGGGCAGGACCCCACGCTCCGTCAGCGCTTCAGCAACAGACATGCGTTGACACCTCCCAGGCCGCGCGAGACCACCAGCGTGTGCTCGCAGTCGGCCACGGGGCGCGCTTGCCCCGCGACCAGGTCGAGGTCGATGCCGGGAGCCCGGCGGTCCAGGTTCACGGTCGGCGGCACGACCCCGTCGCGCATCGCCCGCAGAGCGAGCGCCGCGTCGGCGGGAGCAGCCGCCCCCAAGAGGTGGCCGAAGCCCGACTTGGGTGCCGTGACCGGGAGTTGGCGTGCGATGGAGGGGCCGAACGCCTCGTGCAGCGCGTATCCCTCCGTCACGTCCTCGAACGGGACGCCCGAGCCGTGTGCGAAGACCGCTCCGATGTCGCCGCCGGAGATCCCGGCGCGTTCCGTGGCGGTCCGCATGGCACGGCCGAGGATCTGCCCGGTCGGCTCGACGGTGTAGTACGGCATGTAGCCGTCGGTGCTCACGCCCCAGCCGGCGAGCTCGCCCAGGATCCGCGCCCCGCGCCGCTCGGCGTGCTCGCGCCGCTCCATGACAAGGAACACCGCTCCCTCACCGAAGACGCTGCCGCCGTGGCCCGAGTCGAACGGCCGGTACAGCTCGTGCGGGGCGAGCGAACCGCGGGACTTGGCGCCGAGCCCGCTGGTCTCCATGCAGAGCCAGCCGTACGGCGACAGAGGCGCCTCCACGCCGCCCGCGATCACGACGTCCGCGCGGTCGCGCAGGAGCGCCTCGGCCCCGCCGATCAGCGCGTACGCACCGCTGGCCCGGTCGGCGACGAACGTGCGCGCCGGGCCCTTGATCCCCTGGTCGATGCAGATGTTGCCCTGCGGCGCCGCGGGGAACCAGGCGGTCGCCTGGTAGGGGCTGACCGCGCGCGGCCCGTCGGTCCACAGGTGGCGCAGCTCGCGCTCGGCGAACTCCCAGCCGCCCAGGATGTTTCCGACCATGACACCGGTGCGCTCGGCCGATGCCTCTTCGCCCACGGTGACGCGGGCGTCCGTGAGGGCCTGGCGCACGGCGTGCACGGACAGGTGCGTGAAGCGGTCGGTGCGCTTGACGAAGCGGGACGGCAGTTCGGCGTCGGCGTCGAAGTCCGACTGTCCCGCCGCCGAAGTGGCGTACTCCGAGGCGTCGAAGCGGTCGATGGCGGCGACCTGCGGGACGCCTGCGCGCGCACTGTCCCACAAGGGGTCGATGCCGATGCCCGCGGGCGTGACCGCGCCGATGCCGGTGATGACGATACTCATCGGTGCGCCCCTTCCCGCACGGCCCGCGTGACGAGCGCGGCGTGCAGACCCGCGAATCCGCTGGCCCCCTTGAGGATCGCCTCGCCGTGCCACGGGCGGCCTTCGCCCGGGACGTAGTCGAGGTCACATGTCGGGTCGGGGTTCTCGTAGTTGGCGGTCGGGTGGACGAAAGAGTGCTTGCCCGCGAGGGCGCAGAGCACGATCTCCATGGCGCTCGCGGCGGACAGGGCGTGGCCGACCATCGACTTCGCCGAGTTCACCGGGATCTCGTGGGCGCGCTCACCGAGGGCGAGCTTGAGGGCGCTGGTCTCGCAGGTGTCGTTCTGCGGGGTCGAGCTGCCGTGCGAGCTGACGTGGTCGATGTCCCGCGGACGCAGGCCGGCCTCCGCGACGGCCTGTGTCATGGCGCGGGTCAGGTCCTCGCCGTCGGAGAGCAGGTCGGTCATGTGCGCCGCGTTGGAGGTGTGCGAGAACCCGTCGACCGTCAGGTAGGGCGCGGCCCCCCTGCGCTCCGCGTGCTCACGCGACTCCAGTACGACGACTCCGCAGCCCTCGCCGAGCACGAAGCCGTCGCGGCCCGCGTCGTACGGACGCGATGCGGCTTCGGGCCGGTCGGCGTGGGAGCGCGACAGGCAGTTGATGATCTCGAAGGACGCCACCGTCACCGGGGTGATGGGCGCCTCCGTGGCCCCCGCGATCATCACGTCCGCTTCCCCGTGGCGGATGGCCTCGTAAGCATGGCCGATCGCGTCGACGCCGCCGATGCAGCCGGTCGACAGGGTGACGCACGGGCCCTGCATGCCGAGCAGCGCCGAGAGGATCGTGCCCGGGGTGTTCGACATGGACGCGAGGTACAGGTCGCGGCCCGCCTTGGCGGGGTCGATCGGCTTGCGGCCCTCGTCGGTGACCCGCAGGAACTCCTCCTCCATCTTCGGGGTGCCGCAGACCGCCGTGGACAACGAGAGTCCGGCGCGCTCGGGGTCGTAGGTGCCCTGGTCGAGCCCTGCGTCCCGTACGGCCTGGTAGGCAGCCGCGACGGCGAACTGTGTGTACCGGTCGAGCCGTTGCACCTCGGGCGGAAGGCCCGGTATCTGCTCCTCGAATCCGGAGACCTCAGCGATCGAGTCCGACACGAAGTCGAAGTCTTTGAAGAGAGCCGAACTCGTGATGTCGGAAAGAGGTTTCGTCACGCTCTTTCCCGCGGAGATCGTTTCCCATAACGCTTCTGTTCCTATTCCGGCCGGGCTTACTACACCCAATCCGGTGACCACCACTTCTTGCACGTGAACCACGTGAACCACTAACGCCTTTCTCCTGTGAGGACGGTGATGAGGCCGGGTGTGACGGACTCCTTTGCCGTCACCCCGTATTTCTGCATGACCGCGCGGTACGCGGATTCCTCCTGGATCCCGCCCGCCTCGGTGTTCACCAGGAGGCTGAGCGCGATCATCGGGCGGTGCAGGGCGGGCTGCCCCGGCCCCTGGCGCATGACGTCGACGACCAGCAGGGTGCCGCCGGGACGCAGCAGCCGTGCGCACTCGTGAACGAGGCGCTCCGTGGCGTCAGGTCCCGCGAAGCGGCTCAGGTGCGACAGGACGACGGTGTCGAAACAGCCGTCGGGGAAGGGCGCCTTGGGAAAGTCGCCCGCGTAGTCCCTGGTGAAGTCGGCGGGGACGAAGCGGAACCGTTCCGCCACGCCGAACTCCACCGCCCGCTCGCGCGCGGTGTCGAGCAGTTCCCGGGAGTCGTGCGCCACCACCCGTGCCCGGGGGTCGGCGGCGGCCAGGGCGATGCCCCACTCGCCTGCGCCCGACGCGAAGTCCAGGACGTGGCCCGCGTCCGGCAGGGCGAGCTCGCGCACCGCACGGAAGGCGGCACGCACCCCCACCGGGAAGATTCCGGCGAACATTCCCGGGTACAGGTCCCGGTTCTCGGGCGCGCCCAGCTCACCGCCGCCGTGCCCGCCGGACCGCATCAGTTCGGTGAGGCCGCTCCACTGGTCCCACTCCGCGAGTACGTCGGCGAAGTGCTCGCCGAGGTAGCCCCGGCCGCCCTCGACCAGGTAGGCGCGGGACACGTTGGTGAGCGTCCAGCTCTCATCGGCGCCGCCCGCGACCAGGCCCAACTGCTCCAGGGCCGCGAGCAGTGCGCGCAGCGCCCCGGTGTCGCAGTCCAGCTCGACGGCTAGGCCGCTCGTGCCGCGCGGACCCCGGACGAGGCCGGTGAACACACCCAGCTCCAGGGCCGTGCCGAGCACCCTGGCGCGGGCGAAGCCGAAGTTCAGGGCGAGGAGCGGACCGGGGTCCGGTGCGTCCTCGTACGGAGCGAGGGCGCGGCTGGGAGCCACGGCCGTCGGGGCACTCACTTGCTTCCCTCCACGAGCTTGCCGCCCTCCACGAGGCTCACGTACTCGGGGTTCTGCGTGTACTCGTACGGGTCGTCGGAGAGGAACACGTTCCGTACCGGGGGCCGCTCGCAGGGCGCGACGACCAGGAACCGGCAGGTCTGGTCCGCTCCCGTGACGAAGCCGTGGGGCTCGCCCCGGGGAATGAAGATGGCGTCGCCGGGGCCGACTTGCTCGGTCTTGCCCAGCTCGGGCATGACGAGCCCCATCGAGCCTTCGAGCACATAGATCTCGTGCTCCCACTCGTGGAAATGCGGCGGCGTGGAACCGTTCGGCAAGACCTCGAATTCGGTGAGGACGAAGCGGTCGGCGCCGTCCGGTGTGTCGATGAGCTTCCGGTGGGTGGTCTCTTTCGCTCCCGGCTCGCGGACTATTTCGGCCTTGACCGCGGTCCTGTGTACGCGCTTCATGTACGGCCTTTCTCGGGATGTTCTCCGGATGCCTCGGAATGAGGTGGGCGCTCTCGCCGTGATTCCAGCGGCGCCAAAATCGAAAGTAGGTCAGTGACGGTGGGCTCATCTATGGGCATAGACCGCCGCTGACGTCGGGACATGGAGCCGGACTTGCCTGGGATGGGGGCCCACGGGCGTGGGACAAAGTCCCGGTGCCTGGGCTACGCTCCGAGGGACGCCGCTTCGGAAATCGAAGCAGTGGCGAAGCAGTCAGGAGGAGTGACACCGATGAGCCTCGACGTACGTGACTTACTGGCACCCGGCGCGCCCGACCGGACCCGGCTCCTGCTCGCGCGGGACGTCGTCTTCCACAGCCCTGTCGCCGACTACAGCGGGCGGGACGACGTGGCGCACCTGCTCCCGAAGATCGGGCAGTGCTTGACGGGGATCGAACCGCTGCGGGAGTTCGACGACCCGGGGAAGGCCGGGCAGGGGCAGGGACAGGGACAGCAGAGCGTGACGACCTTCACGGGCAACGTGGGTGCGGATTCCGTGTACGGGGCCTTCGTGCAACAGGTCGACGCCGAGGGCCGGTTGGCGGAGGCGACTCTGCTGCTGCGGCCGCTCAGTACGTTGACGGCCGCCATCAATCAGATGCGCGACGCGCTCATCGCCGATCCTCTGCCGAGTCGGCGTTGACGTCCTTGCTGACCTCCGTCGCCCAGCGTCCGGCCCAGGCGTCCAGGGGGCGCAGGGCCTCGTGGGCCTCGCTGCCGAGCGCGGTCAGGGCGTAGGAGCTGTCGGGCAGCTGCCGCACCAGGCGGGCTTCGAGCAGCTCGGTCAGACGCTGGCGCAGCACACTGGACGACATCGCGTCGCACCGCTCCTGCAGTGCGCGGAACCCCAGCGGCTCGGCCCGCAGCTCCCAGACGATCCGCAGGCTCCAGCGCCGCCCGAAGAGGTCGAGGGCGGCCATCAGAGGGCGTCCCGTGGTGGAGGCACGGGTCGGCTTGCCGGGCAGGGGTGCGGTCATCCGCTGACGCTAACACCGGGACTTCGGACGTCCGAGCGGTGCACGACGGCCATGGTTCACCTGGCCACGACCCGGCCACGGCATCTTGACCATGGTTCGTGGGCGGTTCATCGTGGTGCGCCGTCCAGCACTGCCCGGGCGCCCGCCCGTGCATCGCCGAACCGGGAGGGTATCCCCACGTCATGCCCCTGGCCCGCCGCACTTTCCTCACCGCCATCGCCGGAACGACCGGCGCCGCTGTCGCCTGTTCCGGCTCCACCGCCGACGGCGTACCGGCATCCGGTACGCCCGCGCCCTCCGATCCGTCCGCGGCGGCCAAGGCCGCCCGACGCCTGCTGCCCCGGCACTTCAAGCAGCTGACGTTCAGAACCGCGGGTCCCGCCGACACCTTCCGGGTATCCGGGCGGCGCGGGCACATCACCGTCACCGGACCGACTCCCGCCGCGCAACTGACGGGTCTGCGGCACTACTTGAAGCACACCGCACACGCGAACATCACCTGGGCGGGCGACCAGCTTGACCTGCCCGACCGGCTCCCCGGCCTCGCCGAGCCGGTGACCGGACGCGCCAACGCCCCGCACCGCTTCGTCCTCAACGACACGAACGACGGCTACACAGGGGCGTACCACGACTGGTCGTACTGGGAGCGCGAGATCGACGTGCTCACGCTGCACGGCTACAACGAAGTGCTCGTGTACGTCGGCGCGGACGCCCTCTACCA
Organism: Streptomyces sp. NPDC056486; assembly: GCF_042795295.1. Lineage (NCBI taxonomy): Bacteria > Bacillati > Actinomycetota > Actinomycetes > Kitasatosporales > Streptomycetaceae > Streptomyces > Streptomyces sp. NPDC056486. Next base: position 19,048 of record NZ_JBHTSF010000050.1, on the reverse strand, counting down.
CCGCGTGTTCCAGGAGTTCGGCTACTCCGATCGCGAGTTGCGCGAGTGGATCCCGGCCCCGGCGCACCAGCCGTGGTGGCTGCTCCAGAACATGTCCGCCTTCCCGTACCCCGTATCGCGCCAACTTCTCCACCAGCGAGCCGCGTTGGGCCGTCGCATCGCGGACCGGCTGCGCGACCTCGGCATGACGCCGGTCCTACCCGGCTACTTCGGCACGGTCCCGCCCGGCTTCGCGGCGAAGAACCCCGGCGCGAGGACCGTGCCGCAGGGCGACTGGGTCGGCTTCACGCGGCCCGACTGGCTGGATCCGCGGACCGAGCACTTCGCCCGGGTGGCCGCCGCCTTCTACCGCGCCCAGGACGAGCTCTTCGGCACCTCGACGATGTACAAGATGGACCTCCTCCACGAGGGCGGGAAGCCGGGTGACGTACCGGTCCCGGACGCGGCCAAGGCCGTCGAGAAGGCTCTCCAGGCCGCGCACCCCGGCGCCACCTGGGTGATCCTCGGCTGGCAGAGCAATCCGCCCAAGGCCATCGTCGACGCCGTCGACAAGTCCAGGATGCTGGTGGTCGACGGCCTCTCCGACCGCTTCCCGAAGGTCACCGACCGCGAGTCCGACTGGAACCGGACCCCGTACACCTTCGGCTCGATCTGGAACTTCGGCGGGCACACGACGCTCGGCGCCAACACCCCCGACTGGGCGGCGCTCTACGAGAAGTGGCGCACCAAGGAAGGCAGCACGCAGCGCGGCATCTCCCTGATGCCGGAGGCGGCCGACAACAACCCGGCCGCCTTCGAGCTCTTCTCCGAACTGGCATGGCGCACTAGTGAGTTGGACCTGGACGCCTGGTTCGCCAACTGGTCCGTGTCGCGCTACGGAGCGGCCGATCCGCACGCGGCCGCCGCCTGGGACATCCTGCGCCGCACCGCGTACGGCACGACCCGCGCCGACGAGTGGGCGGAGGGCGCGGACGGCCTCTTCGGCGCACGGCCCGACCTGTCGGCGAAGTCGGCGGCGGCCTGGTCGCCGAAGTCGATGCGGTACGAGCCGTCGGACTTCGAGCCCGTGCTGACTGAACTCCTGGCTGTGCGGGCCGGGTTGCGCGGTTCCTCCGCCTACCGACGTGACGTACTGGACGTCGCGCGGCAGGCACTCTCCAACCGCAGCCGGGTGCTCCTCCCCCGGATCAAGCAGGCGTACGACGACGGGGACACCGCCCGCTTCGACCGGCTGACCCGGGTCTGGCTCGGCCTCATGGATCTGCTCGACGAGCTGGTGGCCACCGACTCCCGCCACCTGCTGGGCCGTTGGGTCGCCGACGCCCGCTCGTGGGGCGCCGACGCGACGGAGCGGGACCGGCTCGCGTACGACCAGCTTTCGCTGCTCACCGTGTGGGGCACGCGGTCCGGAGCGGACGCGGGGCTGCGCGACTACGCCAACCGAGAGTGGGCCGGACTCGTCGGCGGGCTCTACCGGCTGCGCTGGGAAACGTACTTCAAGGAGCTGCGGGCGGCACTCGGTGAAGGGCGCGCCCCGAAGGCCATCGACTGGTTCGCCCTCGAAGACGGATGGATTCGTGACCCGGGGAACCTGGCCACCCGGCCGACCGGAGACACGTACAAAATCGCTGTTCAGGTGCGCGAACGGCTGACCGGGACGCCGTAGCCGGTCGGCACGGGACCTCCAAGATCACCAACTCGCCCTTCCTTGACGGGTATACGTCATCCGCAAACTCTGGTAGGAAACCTTCCTAACAGTACGCGGAAGAGCCCAAGCGTCATCGGAACGACGAACTCCCCCACCTTGGAGGCCCCGTGCCCACCCCCCATCGCGCCCCCGCGCCCCGCATCCACACCTCACGCCGCACCCTGCTCGCCTTCATCGGCGCCTCGCTCGTCGCGGGCCCGGTCATCGCGTCCCAGACGGCAGGCGCCGCCCCCACCCCCAGGGCGGGCGGACTCGACGATCCGGCGAAGAAGGAGATCGCCATGAAGATCGTCTGCAGCGCCGAGAACTCCGACCTCAACTGGAAGGACTACTACCGCTACTGCGAGGACATAGGCGACGGCCGCGGCTACACGGCCGGGATCATCGGCTTCTGTTCAGGCACCGGCGACATGCTCGACCTCGTCGAGCTCTACACCCAGCGCAAGCCGGACAACGTCCTCGCCAAGTACCTCCCCGCACTGCGCGAAGTGGACGGCACCGACTCCCACGAGGGTCTCGACCCCAACTACAAGCGCGACTGGGAGAAGGCCGCCGAGGACCCCGAGTTCCAGAAGGCGCAGAACGACGAGCGTGACCGCGTCTACTTCAACCCGGCCGTCAAGCAGGGCAAGGCGGACGGCATCGGCGTCCTCGGGCAGTTCGCGTACTACGACGCGATCGTCATGCACGGCGACGGCGGCGACAGCACCAGCTTCCGCAACATCCGCAAGCGCGCCCTCAATTCGGCCAAGCCGCCGGCTCAGGGCGGCGACGAGACGGCCTACCTCAACGCCTTCCTGGACGCGCGCGTCTGGGCGATGAAGCAGGAGGAGGCGCACGAGGACACCAGCCGCGTCGACACGGCACAGCGGGTATTCCTGAAGAAGGGCAACCTGAACCTGAACACGCCGCTGGAGTGGAAGGTGTACGGGGACCCGTACCGCATCGGCTGAGCCGTCCGCGTAAGCGCTGCTCCATCGGTGCGGGTATCGGTACCGATGTAGCAGCGCTTACGTGTTGCGTGAAGAATTCTTCGCTGGTGCTTGACGGCACCACCGTCCGATCCTTGCTGAATGATCGGAATGAACGCGGTCCTCGGCGTCGCAGTGGTCTCTCTCGGCATGGTGCTCACGCCCGGACCCAACATGATGTACCTCGTCTCACGGAGCATCACCCAGGGCAGGCGGGCCGGAGCGATCTCCCTGGCCGGGGTCGCCGTCGGATTCGTCGTCTATCTGACCGCCGCCAACCTCGGGCTTTCGATGGTGTTCCTGGCGGTGCCCCAGCTGTACCTGGCCGTGAAGCTGGCGGGCGCCGGGTACCTGGCGTGGCTGGCCTGGAAGGCCCTGAAGCCGGGCGGCACCTCCGCCTTCACCCACCAGGAGCTGGCGCCCGACTCACCCTGGCGGCTCTTCTCCATGGGGGCTCTCACGAACCTCCTGAACCCGAAGGTCGCCATCATGTACATCTCGCTCATACCGCAGTTCATCGACCCGACGGCCGGTCACGCTCTGGCGCAGGGCTTCGTGCTCGGCGGCGTCCAGATCTCCATCAGCCTGGGCGTGAACCTCGCCATCGTCATGGCGGCGGGCACCATCGCGGTGTTTCTGGCCCGCCGCCCGAGCTGGCTGCGGGTCCAGCGGTACGTCATGGGGACGGTGCTCGGCGCCCTCGCGGTCAAGCTCGCGACGGACCGGGCACCGGCCGCGGCGGCGTGAGCCGCGCCCACACGGGAGGCGCCCCCTGCCGCCGCCTGCTCCCTCAGTCGTCGATCGCCTGATAGACCGTGGTCCAGAAGTCCCGGTGGAGGCGAGGCGTGTCCTGGGTGTCGATCGCCGTCTGGGACAGCAGGATGCCGGTCAGCTCCTCGGCCGGGTCGCCGTACACCGTCGTACCCAGGCCACCGTCCCAGCCGAACTGCCCCACTGAGGCGTGATCGCGGCGGTGGGTACGGACCGCCATGCCGAAGCCGAAGCCGCCGTGCGCACCGAAGTATTCGGGGAGGGCGTCCTTCTCCGTCTTCTGCTCCGGTGTGAGGTGATCCATCGTCATCAGTTCGACCGAGGAGCGGGAGAGGACGCGCTCGCCGCCGTACGTTCCCTTGTTCAGGAGCATGCGGTAAAAGGTGCTGAAGTCGTCGACGGTCGAGACGAGGCCGGTGCCGCCCGACTCGAACGCGGGGGGCCTGCTGTAGATACCGCCTGCCGCCTCGTCCCACACCACGAGCTCACCCGTCTCCGGGTCGTGGGCGTAACTCGTCGGCAGACGGTGGATCTTGTCGGCGGGTACGTGAAATCCGGTGTCGCACATCCCCAGCGGGCCGAAGACGCGCTCCCGCAGGAACGCCTCGAACGACTGGCCCGCGATCCTGGAGACGAGCACGCCGAGCACATCGGATCCGGTGTTGTAGAGCCACCGCTCCCCCGGCTGACAGATCAGCGGGAGTCCGCCGAGACGACGCATCCACTCGTCCGGCCCGACGGTCGGCACCTGGCCGAAGGCGCCGATTCCCGACTCGGCGATCAGGTCCTGGATCGGGTACGTCCCCGGCGGGGCGACCACCATCCCGAAGCCGTTCGTGAAAGTGAGCAAGTCCCGCGCGGTGATGGGTCGTTCGGCGGGCACGGTGTCGTCGACCGGGCTTCCGATGCTCTTGAGTACCTGCCGGTCGGCGAGCTCGGGCAGCCACTGGTCGACCGGATCGTCGAGCCGCAGCCTGCATTCCTCGACGAGGATCATCACGGCGGTCGTCGTGACCGGCTTCGTTGTCGACGCCATGCGGAATATGGTGTCGCGGCGCATCGGCGAGCCCGCGCCGCCGGCCTCATGTGTCCCAAGCGCCTCTACATGTGTCTCACCCCGCCGGCCGGCCAGCGCGACGAGTCCGGGGATCGCCCCGGACTCGACGTGCCCGGCCAGCACATCCCGCATCCTGCGCAGCCGCCCCTCGGAGAACCCCCCGCTCTGGGCACCCCTGCGTTCCTGGCTCGCGGTCTTCGACATGTTTCCTCCCCTGGTGTGGCGCATGACAATGCGCGCGATCACTGCGCCCGACGGTACCCAGCCATGACCCCGAGTACGGCGAGCGAGGCAACAATCCCGCCGACCGTCATGACCGTGGTGGTGGACGCCGCGTCCACCACCGCGCCGCCCGCCAGCGCGCCCAGCGAGAACGTCGCCTGGAACGATGACGTGAACAGCACGGACGCCGCCTCGGGGGCTTGCGGTGCCGCCGTCACGAACCAGGTCTGCGAGCAGACCGGCACCGCGCCGTAGGCGACGCCCCAGACCAGGAGCAGCGCGAGCGCGCCCGCCTTTCCCGTGCCGAGGACGGGCAGCAGCAGTGTCGCGGTGGCGAGCGACCCGGCCGCCGTGGCGAACGTGCCGCGCGGCGCTCGCCTCGCCCACGCGCCCGCGAGGAAGTTGCCGAGGATGCCCGCGACTCCGTACGCCAGCAGGAACAGGGTGATCGAGCGCGGGCCCGCGTGGGTCACGTCGGCCAGGAACGGGGTGACGTAGGTGTAGGTGCCGAAGTGGGCCGCCACCACGAGGAAGGTCACGGCGACGCTGACCCGGATGCCGGGGGTCCCGAGCAGGTCACGCAGCACGGTGAGCCGGGTGACGTGCTCCGGCGGCAGGGACGACAGCGACAGCGCGAGTGCGGCGAGAACGGCGAGGGTCAGGACGCCCATCACCACGAACACCGTGCGCCAGCCCGCGAGTTCACCGAGCAGGGTGCCCGCGGGCACGCCGAGGACGGAGCCGAGCGGGACGGCGGAGAAGATGACGGCGGTCGCCCGCCCGGCCTGTTCCGCGGGGACGAGCCGGGAGGCGAGGCCCGCGCCGATGGACCAGAAGGCGCCGATGACGAGTCCCACCAGGACCCGGGAGAGCATCATCAGCCAGTAGCCGGGCGCGAGCGCGGCGAGGAAGTTCGCGACGGCGAGCAGCAGGATCAGGGCGCAGAGCATGTGGCGTCGGTCCGCGCGGGCGGTCGTGACCGTCACGGTGGGGGCGGCGACGGCGGCGAGGATGCCGGGCAGGGTCATCATCAGCCCTGCCGTGCCGTCCGAGATGCCGAAGCTGTTGCCGATGGGGGTCAGCAGGCCGATCGGCAGGATCTCGGTGGTGACGATGGAGAAGATCCCCATCGTCACGGCGATGACGGCGGACCAGCCGCCCAGCGGTGAGCGGGTGGAAAGAGAGGTGGCGCCGGTGGGTGGGGGTGGCTTGGTGGGTGCGGGCATGCCCCCGAGTCCAGCAGCGCCACCCGGCACCGGTCTGGCACGTCTGCGACATCAATGTGCTGGGGTGAGGGTGATGTCGGATTCCCGCGTGGCGCCCATACTTACCACTCTGATCAGTGCGTGATTGCGGGCTCCGGGTCGGCCGCCGAACTCTCCTTGTTACCAAGGTGGTTGAAGACCAGGTTCAGGGCGACTGCGAGCAGACAGCCCGTCGAGATGCCGGAGCCGAGGACGATCTGCGCCCACGCCGGGAACGCGTCGTAGAAGCCGTCCGAGAGCGCGGGGGCCAGGCCTGCGCCGAGGGTGACCACGACGATCAGGGCGTTGTCGCCCCTGTGCAGGTCCGCCTGGAGCAGCGTCTGGATGCCGCTGACCGCGATGGAGCCGAAGAGGAAGAGGCTGACGGCGGCCAGGACCGGCATGGGGACGACCGAGATCAGTGCCGCCGCTGCGGGGCTGAGGCCGATCAGGACGAGGATGGCGCCGCTGAGCGCCACCACGAAGCGGCTGCGCACCTTGGAGATGACGACCAGGCCGATGTTCTGCGCGAACGCGCTGGCGTGGAAGGCATTGAACAGGGGGCTCAGGGCGGATCCGAGCGCGTCGGCGCGCAGGCCTCGGGCGATGGTCTTCTCGTCGACCTCCTTGTCGACGATCTTGCCCAGGGCGATCATGTCGGCGGTGGACTCGGTGAGGATCACCAGCATCACGACGCACATCGAGATGATGGCCGGGATGTTGAACTCCGGTGCGCCGAAGTGGAGGGGCGAGGGGATGCCCACCAGGGCGGCGTCGTCCAGTTTGGAGAAGTCGGCGAGGCCCATCGGGATCGCGAGCAGCGTTCCGAAGATCATGGCGAAGAGCATGCTGATCTGCTTGAGGAAGCCGCGCGTGAAGCGCTGGAGCAGGAGCATGACCAGGACGGTCGCGCCTGCCAGGCCGATGCTGGCCGGTTGCGGGGTGCCCGTCGACGAGTCGTCCACTATCCAGTCGTACGCGACCGGGATGAGCGAGACGCCGATCAGGGTGATGACCGAGCCCGTCACCACCGGCGGGAAGAAGCGGACCAGGCGTGAAAAGTATGAACTGACCAGGAAGCCGAAGACGCTTGAGACGATGATCGCCCCGAAGACGACGGGCATCCCCGCCTCGACGCCACCCTGTGTCGTGATGATCGTCAGCATCACGCCGACGCCCGCGAACGAGACGCCGTTGACGAACGGCAGTCGGGAGCCGATGAAGTTGCCGATGCCGAGCGTCTGGAGCAGGGTCGCGATGCCTGCCATCAGGAGGCTGCCGCCCATGAGTACGGCCGTGTCCCCCGGCGACATCTTGGCGGCGACGGCCACGACCAGGGGGACCGAGACGGCGCCCGCGTACATGGAGGCGACGTGCTGGAGGCTTGCGACGAGCATCCGGCCCGGCGGCAGGATCTCGTCGACCGGATGGACTTCCGGGGAAACCTCAGAAGCCGGTGCGGTCTTCTCGGCGGGGCGGTGCTGAGAACTCATGGGTGGCGCTTCTTCCGTGTGCGTGACGCCGGAAGTCGGGCCCGCCGCGCGGGAGTTCACGAGGCGTTCGGCGGGACCGACCATCAATCCGACTGGAAAGTAACTTCCGCGATGCGGGCGGCGTCACGCACGTTACGTCAATGGGCCCCCGCCGGGGAAGACCCTTCGTGCACCCTCTGTTCAGCGATTTCTCCCCCGGGCTCCATCGGGTTGGTCACGTCGTCGTCCTCACCTCGTTTGCCGATGTGGTTGAAGACGAGGTTGAGAAGCACGGCCGCGACACAGCCCGTGGAGATGCCCGAGTCGAGGATGATCTTCGCGGTCTCCGGGAACGCGTGGTAGAACTCCGGCGCCGCGATCGGGATGAGGCCCACGGCCAGGGAGACGGCCACGATCAGGACGTTGTTGTCGCGCTCCAGGTTCGCCTTGACCAGCGTCTGGATACCGCTCGCCGCGACCGAGCCGAAGAGGACGACACCCGCGCCGCCGAGCACCGGACGCGGTACGACGGCGATGAGCGAGGCGGCCATCGGGCACAGGCCCATCAGGACCAGGAAACCGCCGCCCACGGCGACGACGTACCGGCTGCGGATCTTCGTCATCGCGACCAGGCCGATGTTCTGCGCGAACGCGCTGCACATGAAGCCGTTGAAGAGCGGGCTGAGCGCCGAGCCGAGAGTGTCGGCGCGCAGACCGGCCGCGATGGTCTTCTCGTCGGCGGGACGGTCCACGATCTCGCCGAGCGCCAGCATGTCGGCGGTGGACTCGGTCATCGAGACCACCATGACGACACAGAGGGAGACGATCGCCGCCGCCGCGAACTGCGGGGCGCCGAAGTGGAACGGCGTCGGGAAGCCGATGACGTCCGCGTCGCCGACCGGGCTGAAGTCCGTCACGCCGAACGGGATCGCGATGAGCGTGCCGACGACCAGGCCCAGGAGTACGGCGATCTGCTTGACGAAGCCGGTGGTGAAGCGGCGAAGGAGCAGAACGATCACGAGCGTGAGGCCCGCGAGGCCCAGGTTCTTCATCGAGCCGTAGTCGTCGGCGCCCGGTACCGGCCCCTGTGCCCAGCCGAAGGCCACCGGCATGAGCGAGATGCCGATGAGTGTGATGACCGTGCCGGTCACCACCGGCGGGAAGAAGCGGACCAGCTTCGAGAAGAACGGCGCCGCGATGAAGCCGAGGACTCCCGCGACGATGACCGCGCCGAAGATGATCGGTAGCGCGTCGTCCTTGTTGTCGGTCGAATCGACGACCGCGAGCATCGGGGCGACGCCCGCGAAGGTGACGCCGTTGACGAAGGGCAGCCGGGCGCCGATCTTCCAGATGCCGAGCGTCTGGAGGAAGGTGGCCAGGCCCGCGGTGAACAGACAGGCGCCGGTCAGGAAGGTGAGTTCCTTCGGCGAGAGGCCGATCGCCGCGCCCACGATGAGCGGAGGGGCGACGACGCCCGCGTACATGGCCGCCACGTGCTGGAGGCCTGTCGTCGCCATCTTGAGGGGCGGGAGTTTCTGGTCGACGGGATGTATGGCGCTCTCGCCGTCGACTTCGGATGGGTCTGGGGTGGTTCCTGAGGTGGTTCCTGGGGTGGTGCCTTGCTTGGTGAACCTGGGCTGAGTGGCCACTGTGGCTCCTCCGGTTGTTTTCCAGTACGGGCCGCATTGCCGGCACTTTTCGCTTCTGGGAGGTGGTGCGTGGTGCAAGGACTTGCTCGGTATGAAGTTGTGGGTGTGCGCCCAGGTAGTGCTGACCGCCCCGGGAACGTGAAGCTTTGGGCCACGTTCCGGGGCGGCACTTGAGCAACCCGCTCGGCTGCTCAAGTCCGGTCAAGGGCCGTCCCCCCTGACCGGAGTTCTTGGGGTCAGGCCTCGGCGGAGATCCGCGCGAGGCGCTGCGCCTCGTCCCGCGCGGAGCGGGCGATGGCGTCCTCGTCGACGTGCAGCAGGCGGCCGTCCTCGACGATCGGGCGGCCGTTGACGAGGGAGAGCGTGACCGGGGCCGCCGCGCCGAAGATGATGGCGGTCACCGGGTCGGCGATCGAGGAGTGTCCGATGCCGTCGATCTTCCAGAGGACCAGGTCGGCGAGCTTGCCCGGCTCGAGCGACCCGATCTGCGTGGAGCGGCCCAGGACTTGGGCGCCGCCGAACGTTCCGAGGCGCAGGGCCTGACGGGCGTTCAGGGCGGCCTCGCGGTGTGCGCCGAGGCGGTTGATGAGGAGTGCGTTGCGCAGCTCGGTGTGCAGTTCGCCGGACTCGTTGGACGCGGTGCCGTCGACACCGAGGCCGACGGGGACGCCCGCCTTGAGCATGTCGGGGACGCGGGCGATGCCTGCGGCCAGACGTGCGTTGGAGGACGGGCAGTGCGCGACTCCCGTGCCGGTACGGGCGAATGCGGCGATGTCGGAGTCGTTCATGTGGACGCAGTGCGCCATCCACACGTCGTCACCGAGCCAGCCCGTCGACTCGAAGTAGTCGGTGGGGCCCATGCCGAACAGTTCCTTGCAGAACTGCTCCTCCTCTACGGTCTCGCTGCCGTGGGTGTGCAGACGTACACCCTTGGCGCGCGCCAACTCGGCGCCCTGCTTCATGAGTTCGGTCGAGACCGAGAACGGCGAGCAGGGGGCGACGGCGATCTGGGTCATCGCGTCGAAGGAGGCGTCGTGGTGCTTGTCGACCGTGGCGGCGGTCGCGGCGAGCGCGCCCTCCAGGGTCTCGACGGCGAAGTCCGGCGGCAGGCCGCCGTCCTTGACGCTGCGGTCCATGGAGCCGCGGGCGAGGGTGAAGCGGACACCCATGTCGCTCGCGGCGCCGATGATGGCGCCGGAGAGGTCACCCGAGTTCTTCGGGAAGACGTAGTGGTGGTCCATCGCGGTGGTGACGCCGCCGCGGGCCATCATGCCGAGCGAACCCTGGGCCGCCGCCGTCACCATCTGCTCGTCGATGCGCGCCCACGTCGGGTACAGCGCGACGAGCCAGTTGAAGAGGTTGTGGTCGGTGGCAAGACCACGGGTGATCCACTGGTAGAAGTGGTGGTGCGTGTTGACCAGGCCGGGGGTCACGAGGTGACCGGTCCCGTCCACGCGGCGTACGACGTTCTGAAGGCCTTCGGGGGCCTTTCCCGCGCCGATGGACTCGATCTTGTTGCCCGCGACGACGACGTGTCCCGATGCGTACTCGGTGTCGTCGGCGTCGACGGTCGCGATGGCACAGTTCTCGATGACGATGCGCTGCAGGTCTGCCGGTGCTGCCATGGTGCTTCTTCCTTCTCTTGATTGTGGCGATGTGGGCACGGCATGACCCTAGGAAGATTTGAGTGCCGCGGCCGCGGGGCTGCGGGTGCCGAGATGGTTGAAGAACAGGTTGAGCAGGACCGCGGTCAGCGCTCCCGCACTGATTCCGGAGCCGAGGACGGTCTGTGCCCAGGCCGGGAATTGTGCGTAGAAGGTGGGCGCGGCGAGCGGGATGATGCCCGCTCCGAGCGCGACGGCCACCAGGATGATGTTGGAGCTGTCGTCGAGGCCCGCCTCGGAGAGCGTACGGATGCCGCTGACCGCGATGGAGCCGAAGAGGACGATGCCCGCGCCGCCGAGAACCGGCATCGGTACGAGGCTGACGACCGCGCCGAGCATCGGGAAGGCGCCGAGCACGATGAGGGCGCCGCCCGCGACGGCCACGACATAGCGGCTGCGCACACGTGTCAGGGAGACTACGCCGACGTTCTGCGCGAAGGCGGAAGTGGGGAAGCCACCGAAGACGGGTCCGATGAGCGTCGCGATGCCGTCCGTGCGCAGGCCGCGGGTGATGGTCCTGCCGTCGCTCTTGCGGTCGCAGATCTCGCCGAGGGCCAGCATGCCGGCCGACGACTCGGTCATCAGGACCAGCATCACGATGCAGAGCGAGAGGATCGCGGCGGGCTGGAACTCCGGGGCCCCGAAGGCGAAGGGCGTCGGGAGCGCCGCCACCGGAGCGGACTTGATGGCACTGAAGTCGGCCATCCCGAACGGGATCGCGGCGAGCGTTCCGATGAACAGGCCCAGAAGCAGGGCGACTTGCTTGAGGAAGCCGCGTCCGAACCGCTGGAAGACAAGGATCACGGCGAGCGTGAAGGCGGCGAGCGCGAGGTACTTCATGGCGCCGAAGTCGGCGGCGGTCTTGTCGCCGCCCTGTGCCCAGGTGACGGGCACGGGCATCAGCGTCACGCCGATGAGGGTGATGACGACGCCGGTGACGAGCGGCGGGAAGAAGCGCAGGAGGCGCCCGAAGAACGGGCCGACCGCGAGGCAGAAGATGCCCGCGACCATCACCGCGCCGTAGATGGCCGGGAGTTGATGGCCTTTGGCGCTGTTCTCGGCGATGGCGAGGATGGGTGCGATGCCCGCGGACGACGCGGCGTTCACGAAGGGGAGCCGGTTGCCGACGAAGCCCTTGACGCCGAGCGTCTGCAGGATCGTGGCGAGTCCGGCGATCAGCAGGCTCGCGGCGATGAGGCGCGTCTGCGCGACCGTGTCCAGACCACAGGCCTGGCCGATGATCAGCGGCGGAGTGACGACGCCCGCGTACATGGCGGCGATGTGCTGGAGTGCGGCAGGGACGAGCCGCGAGGGGTGGAGCTTCTCGTCCACCGGGTGACAGGCGGGAGTTGACTCACCGGTGGTTGAGTCGCCGTCGGCCATGTCCGATGGGGTGGAACACGGGCCTTTCTCCGACCCTTTTGCAGGCTGTGCCATTGCTGCTGTTCCCTCCGGTGTGGCGCGCCCCCGTCCGCTGCGGACGGGCGGGGGCGCGCGTCCCGTATCAGAGGTTGGTCATGTCGACCGGGATCTTCGGCTGGACCCCGTCCCTGAGAACCGTGGCCTCGATGAGGCCGTAGGGGCGGTCCGCCGCGAAGTAGACCTCGTTGTCGTTCTTCAGCCCGAAGGGCTCGAGGTCCACCAGGAAGTGGTGGTTGTTCGGCAGCGAGAAGCGGATCTCGTCGATCTCGCTCCGGCTGTTGATGACGCGCGAACCCATTTGGTAGAGGGTCTGCTGCAGCGAGAGGGAGTACGTCTCGGCGAAGGCCTGCAGGATGTGCTTCTTGGCCTGGTCGTACGACTTCTCCCAGTTGGGCATCCGGTCCGCGTCGCTGGTCCAGTTGTAACGCCAGGCGGCGGAGACGTCGGTGCACAGGATGCGGTCGTACGCCTCCTTCAGCGTCGTGTACTTGTCCTTGACGTAGCCCCAGAACTCCGAGTTGGTGGAGTTCATGACCGTGAGGTCCTTGAGCCCGGAGATGATCTCCCAGTTCTCACCGTCGAAGGTGATCTGCGTGGTGCGCAGCTCCTGGCCCTTGCGGGCGAAGGAGTGGTTGACCTCGTCCGAGCCGATGAACCTGGAGTTGTTGTCCGAGGTCGCGATGCGCTCCCAGGTGTACTCCTGGATGCGGATCCGCGCGACCTTGATCGGCTCCTGGGACGTCACGAAGTGCCGGGCCAGGTGGATGCCGAACTGCTCGGCGGACTCGATGCCGTACTCCTTGGCGAACGCGTACACCGTGTTCTTGGTGGTGTCCGTCGGCAGGACGTTGGCGTTCGAGCCGGAGTAGTGGACGTCCTCCATGTCGCCGGAGAGCGCGACCGAGACGTTCAGGTCCTTGATGTGGTGGGTGTCGCCGTCCCGCGTGATCTTGACGACGCGGTTCTCTGCTTTGCCGTACTGGTTCTGGCCGAGAATCGTGGGCATGTCTGCTAGCTCCCTCGGTAAACGGAGTAGCCGAACGGGTTGAGCAGCAGCGGTACGTGATAGTGCTCGCCCGGGTTGACGGCGAATGTGATCGCCACCTCCGGGAAAAACGCACCGCTGTCCCTTACGCGGGGGGCGTCCTGCTGCGCCTCGGCTTGCTTCTTCGTGTCACTGCGCTGGTTGGTGGAGAAGTACTCCTCGACCTCGAAGTCGAGTCGTACGTGGGTCGTGCCCTCCGGCAGTGCCGGGAGGTCCTTGCAGCGCCCGTCCGCGTCGGTCGCGGAGCCACCGAGCGCCACCCACTCGGCGTCACGGCCGCTGCGGGCGGTGAGCGAGATGGAGACGCCCTCGGCGGGGCGTCCGACGCTGGTGTCCAGGATGTGCGTGGACACCGAGGCGGTGGTGTCAGTGCTCATCAGTCGTTGTCCTCTTCTACTTCTACGAGACGGGTCAGCCGGATGCGGTTGATCTTCCCGAGTTCGGTGCGCACGATTTCGCGCTCCGCCTCGGCCGTGTTGCCGATCCGTGCCTTCATCGCGTCGCGCATCTGCTCACCGGTGGCCCCGGTGGCGCAGATCAGAAAGACATGTCCGAACCGGTCCTGGTAGGCCAGGTTCAGTTCGAGCATCTCGGCCTTGAGCTCCTCGGAGGCCCCCGCCATGCCGCGCTGTTCGCGGGACGACGTGGGGTCCCCGGGCTTCGGGCGGCCGATCGGCGGGTGCCCGGCCATCGCCTCGGCCAGATCCTCGGCGGTCAGCTCGGCCATGGCGGCGTCACTGGCGGCGAAGAGGGCTTCGACGGTGGGGAAAGGGCGCTGGGAGAGCAGTTTGCTTCCCCAGGCCGATGAGGCGCAGGCCTCGTGGAGGGCGGCGGTGGCCGCGCTCTCCGTCAAGGCGTTGAACCGGGCTGGGCCCGGCGTCGAGCTCGAAGTCACGGGTGCCTCCGTGGCCATACGGCCTTGTGCTGGACGGGCTGCGGATAGCTAACGCCAGCCGAAACACCACGTCAACACTTTGTTGAAAACTTCGAGTAACAAAGGCCACCGTCCGGTTAACGGACGGTGGCCTTCAGCAGCTCTCTGACCTGCGAGGTATCCGGCAGGTCAGGTGGAGCGGTTGAGGTAGTTGTACACAGTGAAGCGTGAGACGCCGAGCGCGCCGGCGACCGTCTCCACTCCGTGCCGCACGGCGAAGGCGCCTCGCGCCTCGAGTATCCGTACGACTTCCTGCTTGGCCTTGCGGTCGAGCTCCGACAGCGGCATCCCGCGCTTGCGCTCCAGGGCGAGCAGGATGTGGTCGAGGGAGTCCGCGAGCTGCGGCAGGCGTACGGCGATCACGTCCTGGCCCTCCCAGGCGAGGACGACGTCGTCGGTGCCCGCCTGGTCGGGGGGCACCATTTCGCCGCCCATGGCGTCCACGAGCGGCTTGACGGCGGCCACGAAGGGGTCGTGGCCGTCACCGGGTCCAGGTCCGGGTCCGGGTCCGGGTCCGGTCATTCGATGGCCTCCCCCGACTCTCCGAGCACGTTCACCTGGAGCGAGACGCGGGTCGCGCCCGCCTCCAGGGCCTGGCGCAGCAGCGCGTCGACGGCGGTCAGGACCTCGTCGGCGCCGCCCTCCGCGGTATTGCCGAAGGGGCCGACGTCCACGGCGTCGAGGCCGGCCCCCTGGATGACGTCGCGGGCCACCACCGCATGGGCGGGCGCCTCGTCCAGGTCGAAGGGTTCGGTCGTGAACTCCACTCTCAATCGCACGCGCACAACCTACTGCCGCGCGGCGATTTTCCGGCAGCCCCCTCTTGACAAGCACGGATCCTCGACGGCAATCTTCCATCAGACAGAAATTAACTTCCGCAATACGGAAGGAGCGCGGAAGCCCCATGGGATACTCCGACCAGCGCTTCAATGTGAACCTGTCGATCCTCTTCACGGAACTCCCGCTCCTGGAGCGCCCCGCGGCTGCCGCCGCGGCGGGCTTCACGGCGGTCGAGCTGTGGTGGCCCTGGGTCGACGCCCCCACCCCCGAGCAGTCCGAGCTCGATGCCCTCCGGGCCGCGATCACGGACGCCGGCGTAGAGCTGGTGGGCCTGAACTTCTATGCCGGGCAGCTGCCGGGCCCGGACCGCGGCGCCCTGTCGATCCCGGGCGAGGAGAGCGAGAAGTTCCGCGCGAACCTCCCGGTGGCGGCGGACTTCGCGAAGTCCCTCGGCTGCAAGGCGCTCAACGCGCTGTACGGCAACCGGGTGGAGGGGGTCGCCCCCGCCGTCCAGGACGAACTCGCCCTGGAGAACCTGGTGTTGGCGGCCCGCGAGGCCGACCGTGTGGGTGCGGTGCTCCTTGTCGAGGCCCTGAACAAGCCCGAGTCGCCACGCTGCCCGATCGTCAGTGCGGATGCGGCGATCGCCGTGGTGGACAAGGTGAACTCCGCCACCGGGCTCGGTAACGCGAAGTTCCTCATGGACCTGTACCACCTGTCCATGAACGGTGAGGACCTGCCGGCCGTCATCGATCGGTACGTGGCCCAGACCGCGCACGTGCAGATCGCCGACAATCCTGGCCGTGGGGCCCCGGGCACGGGGTCGCTTCCGCTGGAGGAGCTGCTTGATCAGCTCCGTAAGGCCGGATACGAGGGGTACGTCGGGCTGGAGTACAAGGCCGGTGACCGGCCTAGCGCCGATGCCTTCGGCTGGTTGCCGGCTGCGGACTAGGCCGCCGCTTCGCGGCGGATTTTCCCGCCCGCCCCCAAGCTCTTAAGGAGCAGGGGGGACCCCCCTCCCGATTGCCCCGCATCACCCCGTAGCTAGAAAGGCTCCCCCATGAGCAACCTTCCCAAGATCGCGTGGATCGGACTCGGCATCATGGGGTCCCCCATGTCCGAGAACCTGATCAAGGCTGGTTACTCCGTCACCGGCTTCACCCTTGAGCAGGACAAGCTGGACCGCCTCGCCGCCGCCGGCGGCTCCGTCGCGAAGTCGATCGCCGAGGCCGTCAAGGACGCCGACGTCATCGTCACGATGGTGCCCGCCTCTCCGCAGGTCGAGGCCATCGCGTACGGCGAGAACGGCATCCTGGAGAACGCGAGGTCCGGCGCACTGATCGTCGACATGTCGTCGATCACCCCGCAGACCTCCGTCGACCTGGCCAAGGCCGCCAAGGACAAGGGCATCCGCGTCCTCGACGCCCCCGTCTCGGGTGGCGAGGCCGGTGCCATCGAGGCCGTCCTCTCCATCATGGTCGGCGGCGAGAAGGCCGACTTCGACGAGGCCAAGCCGCTCCTGGACGCCCTCGGCAAGACCATCGTGCTGTGCGGTCCGCACGGCTCGGGGCAGACCGTGAAGGCCGCCAACCAGCTCATCGTCGCCGTGAACATCCAGGCGTGCGCCGAGGCAGTCGTCTTCCTGGAGAAGTCCGGGGTGGACCTGACCGCCGCCCTGGACGTCCTGAACGGGGGGCTTGCGGGCTCGACCGTCCTGACCCGCAAGAAGGACAACTTCCTCAAGCGCGACTTCAAGCCCGGCTTCCGGATCGACCTGCACCACAAGGACATGGGCATCGTCACCGACGCCGCCCGCAATGTCGGTGCCTCGCTCCCGGTCGGCGCCGTGGTCGCCCAGCTCGTCGCCTCGCTGCGCACGCAGGGTGACGGCGGCCTCGACCACTCCGCGCTCCTTCGCGGCGTCGAGCGCCTCTCGGGCGCCGAGCTCTAGGAAGCCCTTCAGGCTCCAAGAGCTCCTCCAACTTCCGGGCCGCGGCGGCGCTGACACCTGTCCTGTCGCGCCCAGGCGTCGCCGCGGTCCGGAACTCAAGCCTCGTCCCGAGCAAGCGAAGAACAACCGAACAAGCCCCACCCAAAACTTCAACAAACTGTTGACGTAGCTGTTCAGGCGTACTTACGCTCGCGTCACCTCAGCAGTTTCAGTAGTCCGTACGGAAGGTCAACCCCGCCACCATGTCGAAGCGTGTGCTCACGACCGAGTCCGGCGCCCCCGTCGCCGACAATCAGAACTCCGCCACCGCCGGCGTCGGTGGCCCGCTTCTCCTCCAGGACCAGCACCTCCTCGAGAAGCTCGCGCGCTTCAACCGCGAGCGCATCCCGGAGCGTGTCGTGCACGCCCGTGGTTCCGGTGCCTACGGCTACTTCGAGGTGACCGACGACGTCACCGCGTACACCTCGGCCGACTTCCTGAACACCGTCGGCAAGCGCACCGAGACGTTCCTGCGCTTCTCCACGGTGGCCGACAGCCTCGGCGGCGCGGACGCGGTCCGTGACCCGCGCGGCTTCGCGCTGAAGTTCTACACCGAGGAGGGGAACTACGACCTCGTCGGCAACAACACCCCGGTCTTCTTCATCAAGGACCCGATCAAGTTCCCCGACTTCATCCACTCCCAGAAGCGCGACCCCTTCACGGGCAAGCAGGAGCCGGACAACGTCTGGGACTTCTGGGCGCACGCCCCCGAGGCGACGCACCAGGTGACGTGGCTGATGGGTGACCGCGGCATCCCCGCGTCGTACCGCCACATGAACGGCTACGGCTCGCACACCTACCAGTGGACGAACGAGGCGGGCGAGGCCTTCTTCGTGAAGTACCACTTCAAGACGAACCAGGGCGTACGCAGCCTGTCGGCGGAGCAGGGCGCCGAACTGGCCGGCAAGGACGCGAACTCGCACCAGACGGACCTTCTGCAGGCCATCGAGCGCGGCGTGAACCCGTCCTGGACGCTGCACGTGCAGATCATGCCGACAGCGGACGCGGCCGACTACCGCTTCAACCCCTTCGACCTGACGAAGGTGTGGCCGCACAGCGACTACCCGCTGCAGCGCGTGGGCCGCCTGGTCCTGGACCGCAACCCCGACAACGTCTTCGCCGAGGTCGAGCAGGCCGCCTTCTCCCCGAACAACTTCGTTCCGGGCATCGGCCCGTCGCCCGACAAGATGCTGCAGGGCCGCCTGTTCGCCTACGCGGACGCGCACCGCTACCGCCTCGGCGTCAACCACACCCTGCTCGCGGTGAACGCGCCGAAGGCGACTGTCGCGGACAACTACGGCCGTGACGGCCTGATGGCGTCCAACGCGTACGGCCGCGACCGCAAGAACTACGAGCCCAACTCGTACGACGGCCCGGCCGAGACCGGTCAGCCGCTCTCCGCGCCGCTGGCCGTCAATGGCCACACGGGCACGCACGAGGCACCGCTCCACACCAAGGACGACCACTTCTTCCAGGCGGGTGAGCTCTACCGCCTGATGTCGGCCGATGAGCAGGCCCGTCTGGTGGCGAACATCGCGGGCGGCCTCTCGCAGGTCACCCGTGACGACGTCATCGAGAAGAACCTGGCCCACTTCCACGCCGCCGACGCCGAGTACGGCAAGCGCGTGGAGGAGGCTGTCCGCGCCCTGCGCGAGGACTAGAACTTCCCAGCTGCGCCGGAGAATTGACGGGAGGTCAGCTCTCCGGCGCTGCGCCCGCACCATCACGGAACCCGGATGAGGGGTGGTCCCGTGGTGTACGGGCCGGATGAGGACCGCGGCGGCTCTGCGAGCCAGTGCGGTGGTTAAGGCCCTGTGGCCCTCTTCTCGACCTGAGAGAAGAGGCACCCCGGAGTCATTCGCAGCCGCCGCGGTCCCAGCCGAGAATCCGGGCCCCTGGGCCCCTGGGCCCCCACAGACTCCGCCCGGTAGCGCGTATGCATGTTCCGCCAGTCGCGCGCGGTCGGGCGGCTACAACTCCTCGGCCAGAGCGGCGAGTACGGACCGTCCCGTACTCGCCCCTCTTCATTTTCTGCGACAGCCTCGTGGCTGGTCGCGCAAATCCCCCCCCCCCCAACGGGGGCCAAAGCAACAACAAGCCCGGCGCCCCCGTTGGCACC
>NZ_JBHTSF010000049.1:0-57442 GCF_042795295.1 Streptomyces sp. NPDC056486 | reverse complement strand
GCCCGAAGCCGCGTCGTGCGGCTCTGCTCAGTCGGCGATCGGCAGATACACGCGGTTTCCGGCTGCCGCGAACTCCTTGGACTTCTGCTCCATGCCCTCCTCGATCTCGTCCCGCGTGCCGCCGTGCTCACGCCGGATGTCGTGCGAGATCTTCATCGAGCAGAACTTCGGCCCGCACATCGAGCAGAAGTGCGCCGTCTTCGCGGGCTCCGCCGGCAGCGTCTCGTCGTGGAACTCCCGTGCCGTGACCGGGTCGAGGGCCAGGTTGAACTGGTCCTCCCAACGGAACTCGAAGCGCGCGTCCGAGAGGGCGTCGTCCCAGTCCTGCGCGCCCGGATGCCCCTTGGCGAGGTCCGCAGCGTGGGCCGCGATCTTGTACGTGATGACGCCGGTCTTCACGTCGTCGCGGTTGGGCAGGCCCAGGTGCTCCTTGGGCGTGACGTAGCAGAGCATCGCCGTGCCCCACCAGCCGATCATCGCAGCGCCGATGCCGGACGTGATGTGGTCGTACGCGGGCGCGATGTCCGTGGTCAGCGGGCCGAGCGTGTAGAACGGCGCCTCCTCGCAGATCTCCTGCTGAAGGTCGATGTTCTCCTTGATCTTGTGCATCGGGACGTGGCCCGGGCCCTCGATCATGGTCTGTACGTTATGACGCTTGGCGATCGTGTTGAGTTCCCCGAGGGTGCGCAACTCGGCGAACTGCGCCTCGTCGTTGGCGTCCGCGATCGAACCGGGGCGAAGCCCGTCGCCGAGCGAGTACGTCACGTCGTACGACGCGAGGATCTCGCAGAGCTCCTCGAAGTTCTCGTAGAGGAAGCTCTCCTTGTGGTGCGCGAGACACCAGGCCGCCATGATCGAGCCGCCGCGCGAGACGATGCCGGTCTTGCGGTTGGCCGTCAGCGGGACGTAGGGAAGGCGCACTCCCGCGTGCACCGTCATGTAGTCCACGCCCTGTTCGGCCTGCTCGATGACCGTGTCCTTGTAGATCTCCCAGGTCAGCGCCTCGGCCTGGCCGTCGACCTTCTCCAGGGCCTGGTAGAGCGGCACGGTGCCGATGGGGACGGGGGAGTTGCGCAGGACCCACTCGCGGGTGGTGTGGATGTTGCGCCCGGTGGACAGGTCCATGACCGTGTCGGCGCCCCACTTGGTCGCCCAGGTCATCTTGTCCACCTCCTCCTCGATGGAGGAGGTGACCGCGGAGTTGCCGATGTTGGCGTTGACCTTCACCAGGAACTTCTTGCCGATGATCATCGGCTCGATCTCCGGGTGGTTGACGTTGGCGGGGATGACCGCGCGGCCCGCGGCGACCTCCGCGCGCACGACCTCGGGGTCGAGGTTCTCGCGGATCCCGATGAACTCCATCTCGGGCGTGATCTCGCCACGGCGGGCGTACGCGAGCTGCGTCACCGCCTGTCCTTCGCGGCCCCGGCGAGGCTGGCGCGGGCGGCCGGGGAAGACCGCGTCGAGGTTCTTCAGGCCGCCGCGCGGCGAGGTGTGCTTGATGCCGTCGTCCTCGGGGCGGGGCGGACGGCCCGTGTACTCCTCGGTGTCGCCGCGGGCGATGATCCAGTTCTCGCGGATGGGCGCGAGACCCCTGCGGACGTCGGTGTCGATGGACTCGTCGGTGTAAGGACCCGAAGTGTCGTACAGGGTCACGGCCTTGCCGTTGGTGAGATGCACCTGGCGGACCGGCACCCGCAGGTCGGGGCGTGAACCCTCGACATACGCCTTGTGCCAGCCGATGGACTTCCCGGCCTCCGTGTCGGTGGCGACGGTGTTCTCGTCGTTCTCGTCGCTGCTGGAGGCAGGCGTGCGTGTGTCCGATGTGGTCATGAGACCTACTCCCTACGCCGGCATTACCCGGTAACAGGTTCGGCGGTCGACGCAGCGAATTCCGTACGGCTCGTGCACTTTTCGTGCCGCTTCGTACGGAGGTCAGCGCCCTCTCAGCCCGGTGCTCCGAGCTCCCGCGATTGCAAAGGTGGCTCCACGCTAGCGTCCTGTCGGGCGCGCTGAACAGAGGGCCCCCTCCGTTCTTGCGATGATCGGGCAGTGACCACCACACAGCCGCCGTCCCAGCCGCCCGTCCCGAACGTGCCTTCGGACCCGCATGGCCACTCCCACAGCCACGGTCCGGCCGCGCCCGTCTCCAAGCATCTGCGCAAGGTCATCGCCGCCGTGCTGATTCCTTTCGCCACGGCGGTCGTCGTGGGGCTCGCGGTGTTCTGGCCCGGCGGCGCGCCGTCCCATGAGCGCACCGGCGTCGGCTTCGACCGGCAGACCCAGTCGGGCGAGGTGGCGAAGCTTCAGGAGCTCCCCTGCAAGGACGTGAACGCCTCGCAGACCCCGCCCAACGGCGACACCTCCACCGCCGAGGGGCAGTCCGCGCAGTCCCGCGCGAAGGGCGTCTGCAAGAAGGCGACGATCGAGGTGACCAGCGGCAAGGACAAGGGCCGCACCTTCACCGAGATCGTCCAGCCCGACTCACCGCGGCAGTTGCGCCAGGACCAGCAGGTGGTGGTCGCCTATGAGCCCACGGCCCCCGAGGCGCTGCAGTACTCGGTCACCGATGTGAACCGGAAGTTCCCCATGGCGCTCCTCGCCGGGATCTTCGCGCTCGCCGTCGTCGTGGTGGGACGGCTGCGCGGCCTCATGGCCCTCATCGCACTGGCGTTGAGCTTCCTGGTCCTGACGTTCTTCATCCTGCCCGCGATCCTGCAGGGCTCGAACCCGCTGGTCGTGGCGGTGATCGGGGCCAGCGCCATCATGCTGATCGCGCTCTATCTGTGCCACGGCCTCACGGCGCGAACATCCGTCGCGGTCCTCGGCACGCTGATCTCGCTGCTCCTCATCGGACTCCTCGGCTCGCTCTTCATCGGCTGGGCCTCGCTGACCGGCAACACGGACGACAACACGGGCCTGATCCACGGCCTGTACCCGTCCATCGACATGAGCGGTCTCCTGCTCGCCGGCGTCATCATCGGCTCGCTCGGCGTGCTCGACGACGTGACGGTGACGCAGACGTCCGCGGTCTGGGAACTGCACCAGGCCAACCCCACGATGGGCTGGCGCGGCCTGTACGGCGCAGCGATCCGCATCGGCCGCGATCACATCGCCTCGGTCGTCAACACCCTGGTCCTGGCCTACGCGGGCGCGGCGCTGCCCCTGCTGCTCCTCTTCTCGATCGCGCAGAGCAGCGTGGGCACGGTGGCCAACAGCGAACTGGTGGCCGAGGAGATCGTGCGCACCCTGGTCGGCTCGATCGGCCTGGTCGCCTCGGTTCCGGTGACGACCGCGCTCGCGGCCCTGGTGGTCTCGGCCGACCGTTCGACCCCCGCGGACCGGACGGGGAGCGCGGCCCACCCGGGCGACAACGCGGGCCGACCGGGAAGCGGTGCCACCCCGGCCGCCAAGCAGACCCGGGGCGGAAAGGGCCGACGCCGCAAGGCCTGAACCGCCGGCGCCTCGAGCCGCCGATTCCTTGAGCCGCCGTTACCCTGCGTTGCCGTTACCCTGCGCAGCCGATGCCTGCACTGCACTGCCGATGCCACGAAATGCACCAAAGTGCCGTGCGGATTCGTCCATCGGCTCGCGAGGTCAACCCGCGCTCTGCTCCTCGGCGAGGATCCGGTCCAGCGCTTCGTCCAGGTGTGTCTCGAAGTCGGCGAGTGCCCGCTCCTGCCCCAGCGGCACCAACTTGTCCGTACGGTCCAGGAAGGCGAGCAGCGGCGGGATGCCCACCCTGAACAGCGCCTGGTCCGCGCCGACCTGAAGCCTGATGAGCACCTCGTCGAGCAGCTCGGAATCGGTGGGCTCGATGTGCACATCACCTTCGCCGCACGCCTCACCCACCCCGTCGACGAGCAGCTCCCGCCCGAAGGCCCAGGTCACGGGGGCGTCACCGGGGAGGTGGAAGGTCAGCCGGACGGCGTACGGATCGCCGGTCTCGTAACGCAGCTCCACCGGGATGCGAAACGACAACTCCTCGGAAACGAGGAAGCTCATCATGACCTCTGCTTGGACCGACTCTCGCATCGCCCGCCTACCCCGTCGCTAAAGCTCGACTGGCCAGGAACCAACTCCCTGACACTCATGGCATCTTGCTTAACGTACACATCAGATCACAAGGAGTGAGTTTTCAGATGCTGATAGAGAAGGCAAGTGTCCCGAGGAGCCTTCCGATCTCGTGCTGCAACCGCTCAGCCGCAGGCAACAGCCGGTCCGCTTGATAGGCCGGAACGGAAATCGCCATCGTGGCAGCGGTGTTACCCGCTGTGATCGGAATCGCGGCGCAGACCGTTCCCAGCGCGTACTCCTGCCGCTCGATGACGGGCTTCATCCGGCTCATTCCGTCCAGGCGGCGCATGAGACTCCGGTCGTCACGGACCGAGTACGGAGTGATCGACTGCACCGGATACCGGGAGATGTGGTCCTGCCGCTGCTCCTCGTCGAGTTGGGCGAGCAGACACTGCCCGATCGCATGGGCGTGCCCCGTCTCCCGGAAGTCGGCCCACTCCTCGACGGCCGGATTCCCGGGCGTGTCCGCGACGGCCACGACCTCGATCTCACCCTCGCGGTATACGGCGAAATACACCGGTACGCCGATGGCGTCGCGCCAGTGCTCCAGGGCCTCACCGATCATGCCGCGACGATTCTGCTGTGCCCCGCTCGCACTCAGCCGCTCGGCCGCCTCGCCGAGCACGAACACACCCTTGTCCCGGGACAGATATCCCTCGTGCGTCAGGGTGCGCAGCAGGTGATACGCCGTGGGCAGCGCGAGCCCGGCCTCCCGGGCCAACTGCTTGGCCGGCGCCCCCTCCTGATGCGCGGAGGCCGCTTCCAGCAACCGCATCGCCCGCTGCACCGAGCCAATGAGAGTCGGCGCGGTGGCAGTTGAGGCCGTGGCCGTCGGCGACGCCTCGTACGGAGGGTCGTTGGACGAGATGTCGGCGGGTGTGGCGTCAACCGTGGCCAAGGTTCACTCCCGAAGCGCTTGGGGGTTCCGCCCGTGCCCGGGGATACACGGGAGGGAGCGCAGTGCGCCCGTGCGCGAGGCTCACCCCGCGTCGGTTTTCGGACTCTAACCGTTGGCCACCGGCCTAAGGCGCCGCACCAGGAAACTTCCCCCACCCGAGCGAACTGTTGCGAGAAGTCACCAATCGCTGCGCGAAGAGGTCGAGCCGGATATGAACTTCCGTACGACGTAGATGAGTCCACCCACCAGGGCCACGAAAATCAGTGCCTTGAACAACAGGCCGACCACGAATCCCACGACGCTCGCTATCAAACCGCCGAACACGACCAGGGCGATGACCGGCACCGCGATCCACTTCACCCACCACGGCAATCCTGAGAAGAACTCCTGCGCTGCCATCGTCCTTGCCTCTCTTTGCGTCTGTCCTGTTGCATCTGTCCTGCTTCTTGCATTCGATGCTAGAGCGGCAGAGGGCCCAACGGGGGCCTCGCATCCCTTGCCCTCCCCTGATCCTCCCCCTAGGGAACCCCGAGGTCGCAGCCCGGAGAAGTCAGCCTTCCGGCGGCGGGGGAGAGGGGGGAATCAGCCTTCCGGCGGGGAGAAGACGACGAGCACCCGCAGGTCCTCGCTGATGTGATGGAACTTGTGGGCGACCCCGGCCGGCACGTACACCACACTGCCGCGCGCGACTTGGGTGGTCTCCATTCCGACCGTGATCGATGCCCGGCCGCTGACGATCATGTACACCTCGTCCTGCTGGTGTGGCTGCTGCGGATCGGACTCCCCTGCATCGAGCGCGTACAGCCCGACCGACATGTTCCGCTCGCGCAGAAACTGCAGATACGCACCGTCGTTCGCGGCGCGCTCCGTCTCCAGTTCATCAAGCCGGAATGCCTTCATCGTCCTCGTACGCCCCTTGCCCCAGCCAGCGAACCGACCGCTCTGGCCGTCCGTCTGCAACGATCAGACACATGAAGAATTTCGTAGTCAAGACGATCGCCAACGCGGCGGCCCTGGCCGTCGCCGTGTGGCTCCTCGACAAGATCACCCTGACCGGCGACAGCACGGGCAAGAAGACGATCACGCTGATCGTCGTCGCCCTGCTCTTCGGCCTGGTGAACTTCCTGGTCAAGCCGATCGTGAAGGTGCTCACCTTCCCGTTGTTCATCCTGACCCTCGGCCTGATCACGCTCGTGGTCAACGCCCTGATGCTGCTGCTCACCTCGTGGCTCGCAGACAAGTTCGACGTGAGTTTCCACGTCGACGGCTTCTGGACCGCCGTCCTGGGCGGCCTGATCATCTCGATCGTGTCCTGGGCGATGAACGTCGTCCTGCCCGACGACAAGGACTGAGACCGCCCCCATGGCCTTCTCCGTGTGCTTCGTCTGCACCGGCAACATCTGCCGGTCCCCCATGGCCGAGTCCGTCTTCCGCGCGCGGGTCGACGAGGACGGGCTCGGCGGGCTCGTCCTGGTGGACAGTGCGGGCACCGACGGCTGGCACGAGGGGGACGGGGCCGACCCGCGCACCGTCTCCGTCCTGACGGCGGCCGGCTATGAGAGCGATCACATCGCGCGCCGTTTCCAGGTCTCCTGGTTCTCGCGGCTCGACCTGGTGATCGCCCTGGACTCCGGCCATCTGCGGACCCTGCGGCGCCTCGCGCCCACCCCCGCCGACGCGGACAAGGTGCGGCTGCTGCGCTCGTACGACCCCGTGGCCGTCGACCTGGGCGACCTGGACGTCCCCGACCCGTACTACGGGGACGACGAGGGGTTCGAGATGTGCCTGAGAATGGTGGAGGCGGCGAGCGACGGTCTGCTCGACGCCGTACGCGAAGCAAGGGAAGGGCGGGCGGCATGACGGACTCCGCAGCGACAGCCGCAGGTACCGGAGCGGGAACAGGCACCGGGCTCGGCGACGGCACGAGAGCGGTGCGGGCCGGCCTCCCCGAGCCGGTGAAGCACGAGCCGACTCTCCCGGGCCCGGTGTTCGCGGCGCACTTCCACCTGCCGGGCGATCCCACCGGGCCGTACACCTACGGACGGGACGACAACCCGACCTGGACGCTTCTCGAGCAGGCCATCGGCGAGCTCGAGGCGCCGGGTGGGCCGGTCGAGCGGCAGGGCGAGGGGAGCGACGGGACCCTCGGTACAGGTGTCGAGACCCTGGTCTTCGCCTCCGGGATGGCCGCCATCTCGGCGGTGCTCTTCTCACAGCTGCGCGCCGGTGACGCGGTAGTCCTGCCGGACGACGGCTATCAGGCGCTGCCCCTGGTCAGGGAGCAGCTCACCGCGTACGGCATCGAGGTGCGCACCGCCCCGACCGGCGGCGACGCCCAGCTCGACGTCCTGGACGGCGCCAAGCTCCTGTGGATCGAGACGCCGTCGAACCCAGGCCTCGACGTGTGCGACGTACGGCGCCTCGCCGACGCGGCACACGCGCGTGGGGCCCTGGTGGCGGTCGACAACACCTTGGCCACGCCGCTCGGCCAGCGCCCCCTCGAACTCGGCGCCGACTTCTCCGTGGCGAGCGGCACCAAGATGCTCACCGGCCACGGCGACATCCTCCTTGGGTACGTTGCCTGCCGCGACGCGGAGCTGACCGCTGCCGTACGGCGCTGGCGCAAGATCGTCGGAGCCATCCCGGGGCCGATGGAGGCCTGGCTTGCGCACCGCTCGCTCGCCACGCTCCAGCTGCGCGCCGAGCGCCAGAACACCAACGCCCTGGCCGTGGCCGAGGCGCTGCGCGACCGCGGCGAGGTGACCGGGCTTCGCTATCCCGGGCTTCCGGACGACCCCTCGTACAAGATCGCCTCGCAGCAGATGCGGCGCTTCGGGTGCGTGGTCTCCTTCACGCTGCCCTCACGCGCGCGGGCCGACCGCTTCCTCGACGCGCTGCGCCTGGTGGACGACGCCACGAGTTTCGGCGGCGTGCGTTCCACCGCGGAGCGGCGTGGCCGCTGGGGCGGTGACGCCGTCGCGGAGGGCTTCATCCGTCTCTCCGCCGGGGCCGAGGACACCGATGACCTGGTCGCGGATGTACTGCGTGCGCTGGACGAGTCGGCGGACTGACGCACTGACTGACGGCACTGAGTGCGTGCGGACCGCTTCCGGCTGGTGCCGGTCCTACGCACAACGAACGGTCCGAGCCTCCCCCCTCGTGGCTCGGACCGTTCCGGTTCTGCGCGCGAAGAACCGCGCGAACAAGGCTAGTTGACTCTGTGTCAGTGTCCAATCACAGTAGCGACAGAGACCTATCGACATATTTATAGTTGGGCGCGGCCCGAGGGCCGGGAGGGGAGGACATCGCCGTGGATTTGGCCCTGCTGCGCACGTTTGTGACCGTGCACCGGGCCGGCTCCTTCACCCGCGCGGCCGCCCTGCTCGGCCTCTCGCAGCCTGCCGTGACCTCGCAGATACGCACCCTTGAGCGGCAGTTGGGACGCCCTCTGTTCCTGCGCCAGGCCCGCGGCGTGACCCCCACGACCATCGGGGACGAGCTCGCCCACAAGGCCGCGCCACATCTCGACGCCCTGGTGGAGATCGCCGAGACGGGGCTCGAAGAGGACTCGTCGGTACGCACCCTCCACCTCGCGGGGCCTCCGGAGTTCACCGCGGCCCGCGCATTACCGGCTCTCACCGCGCTGACCGGGCAGGACGGACAGGGATTCGCGCTGCGCGCCTCGTTCGGCAACGCGGAGGAGGTCCTCGAAGGGCTCTCCGCCGGGCACCACGACCTGGCCATCACCACGGTCCGACCGCGCGGCACCCTGCTCACCGCGACGCCTCTCTGTGACGAGGAGCACGTGCTGGTCGCGGGCCCTCGCTGGGCCGACCGCATCGGCCTCGGCAAGCTGCGCCGCAAGGGCGCATCCGCGCTGGAGAACCTGCCGGTGGTGGAGGTGCACGAGTCGCTGCCGCTGGTCGCCCGCTACTGGGCCGCCGTCTTCGACACCCGTCCGGCCGCATCGGGCGCCGTCATTGTGCCGGACCTGCGGGCGGTGCTCGCTTGCGTCGCCACCGGGGCGGGGCTCGCCGTGCTGCCGCGTTACCTGTGTGCGCCCGCCCTGAAGAGTGGCGAGGTCGTGGCCCTGCTGGACCCGGCGGTGCCCCCGCTGCGCACGTATTTCCTGGCCGTACGCACCGGCACACTCGCGATGCCGCATATCGCGCGGGCGCACGAGTGGCTGCTGCGCGCTGCCGTCGACTGGGCTTGAGCAGGACTCCGGCTGGTTCGCGATGTTTCACGTGGAACAGTCCGGGCCACATTCCTCCCATGACCGTTCGACCCGTGGTCAAGCGCACCGCACGCGCCATTCTGCTCGATGGCGACGACCTGGTCCTGATCAAGCGAACCAAGCCCGGCGTCGATCCCTACTGGCTCACCCCCGGTGGCGGCGTGGAGCCGGAGGACGCGACCGTCGTCGAAGCGCTCCATAGAGAGGTGCACGAGGAGCTCGGCGCCAAGATCTCCGATGTGGTGCCGTGCTTCGTGGACACCATCGAGCACATCGGCGAGGACGCCAGTGCGACCGGCGTCAAAGTGCAGCACTTCTTCGTCTGCCGCCTGGAGTCCATGGACCTCTCACTGCGACACGGCCCCGAGATGGAGGAGCCCTGCGGCGAGTACGAGATCGTCCACGTGCCCTTCACCCGGGTCGGGATCGCCTCGGTCCATCTCGTACCGCTGTCGCTGCGGCACTACCTGGACGGCAACATCGAGGGCGTTCGCGCGATGCACGCCCCTGATCTGGGTTGATCCGCTTCTGGGCTGATCCGCTCCTGGGCTGAGCCTCAGTCGGAGACCGCCACCAGTTCCTCCACGGAGTCGTGGCGGATACGGCCGGCCGGGATACCGACGTCCCGCAGTGCGTCCACGCCGCTGCGGATCATGCCGGGCGGGCCCGAGAGATAGGCGTCGTACTCGTTCCAGGGGCCGTACTCACGCACGGCGTGCGGGAATTGGGCGTGATCGTCGACGACCGGGCGGACCGAGAGCCACGGGTGGGTCTGCTGGAGGCGCAGCATCGTGTCGATGTCGTACAGGTCGTGGTCGGTGCGGGCGCCGTAGAAGACCTCGACCGGGCGCCGTTCGCCGTGCTCGGCGACGTCCTCGACGAGTGCCTTGATGGGGGCGATGCCGGTGCCGCCGCCCAGACAGAGCAAGCCGCTGTCGGTGGTGTGGTCGACGGTCATCGAACCGGCGGGTGCGCCAAGGCGCAGGACGTCTCCCGGCCGTGCGTGGTGCACCAGGGCATTGGAGACCCAGCCCGCCGGGACGGCCTTCACATGGAACGAGAGCAGCCCGTCGGAGCGCGGGGCCGACGCGAACGAGTAGTGCCGCCATATCCGCGGCCACCAGGGCGTCTCCAGGCTCGTGTACTGGCCCGCCAGGAAGGGATACGGCTGGTCGGGGCGGACCGTGACGACAGCGATGTCAGGCGTCCTGAGATCGTGCGAGACGACCTCGGCCAACCACCATGCCGGGGCTCGCAGTTCATCCGCGGCAGCCGCGTCGATCATGATCTGGGAGATCGTCGTGTACGTCCGGACCCAGGCGGCCTCGGTCTCCTCGTCCCAGACCGCGCTCGCGTACCGGCTGAGCGAGCCGATCAGGCACTCACCGACGGCGGGGTAGTGCTCGGGCCGGGTGCCGTACTTGCGATGTCCGCGGCCGAGGCCCTTCAGATACGCGGTGAGGACATCGGCGTGGTCGATGTGCTCGGCCGCGGTCAGCAACGCCTTGAGCAGACGGTCACGCTGGGTGTCCATCGCTGCGGGGAACAGGGGGCGCAGGTCGGGGTGCCGTGTGAAGAGCAGCGCGTAGAAATACGAGGTCACCTTGTCGGCGACGGGGCCTATTTCAGCCATCGTGCGCTGGACGCGGATAGCGTCGGGGGAGCCGCTGGGGGAGAACTTCGGTTCGGGCCGCGACGGCTCCTGCGCCTGTGGAGACGGCTCCCGCACCTGCGTCTGTGGGACGGGCCGGCCCTGAGAGGGCTGCTGCCGTGGTTCCGGTACGCGCTCGGAGCGCGGCTCGGGATGTGGTGTGGGGGCCTGGGTGGCGCTCTGCGCCGCGTTCGGAGCGTGCGCGGGTTCTGCTGCCCCCCGGGCGGCCGGTATTCGCTCCTCGGCCGTGTCCTCGGCGTCCTCGGGTTCACGCGCGGGGCGGGCTTCCTGAGCGGACGTGGGTGCGGCCGCGCCGGACCTGCCCAGTGGACGTATGGCGGACACCCGGCGTCCCTCGGCCGCCTCGGGCTCGCTGCCCTCGGGCCGTGTCGGCTCGCCGCCCTCCGACGGTTTCGGCGTCTTGCGTGGGGTGAACCAGCCGCCTCCACCGCCGCTGTCGCCGGAAGTGCCGTTGCCCGTCGACGTGGTGGTCGGAGCGTCCATGCTGTGCCTCGCCTCGAACATCTCTCAGTCGGTCCGTGCACTTCCCTGAAGGAAGCCGCTTACGTTCCCCGCTCTGCCTCGGCAGCCAATGTGGCCACATTGAACCTTGAATTACCGGAACCTACGGACAAGTAGGTGTCAAATGTGACATTGCCCGCAGTTATCTCCCCGCAGCGTCCCATCCCCCACCGTCACGCCGGTCGCATAACGGAAAGTTCAGGTCTTCGATCTCTTCGCCCCGTTAGGCTGCGTTGACCTCCGCCCGTGCCCCCCAGGGGTGCGCTGAGATACACCCGGCCCGAACCGGACTCGACCATACCGGCAGCTGTCCGGCACACAAGTCCTGCCGTGCTTCACCAGGAATTAAGCGGCCGATGCCTGTCAATTGACCCAATTACCCGGCGCCGCACACCAATTCATATGCCCTACGCAGATCCCGCCCGACATAAGAGTGGGTAGCGAGCCCAACCAGCCGCTGATCCGCATTGACGGCGACCGAAACCGGCACGGCCCCGAAGAGATCCAGGTCCGAGAGCGAGTCGCCATAAGCGACACAATCGGACCACCCCACCCCGAACTCTTCACAGAGCCGTTTCGCGATCTTCACCTTAGCCGCGGCGTTGAGGATGCCGGTCGGGTTCACCGGCTCGGTGAACGGCACGGAGGGGAACCGCGACCCGTGCGCGGCATGCGCACCCCAGCCGAGCAGCCGCTCCACGAAGAACGACGGCGACAGCGAGATCACCGCGCAGTAGTCCCCGCCCTCCCGGATCTCGGCCCAGGTTTCCCGGATTCCCCTCAGCCACGGCGCCCCCTCGAAAGCCACTGTGACGTGCGTGTCCGTGAGGTCTGCCCACAGCGCGTGCACACGGACCGCGTACTGGGGCGAGTCGATCCGCCGCGCCACGAAGTCCCGTTCCAGTTCCGCGATCTCCGCTTCGAGGCCGAGCTGTCGCGAGATCTCCACAGGGGCCGCCGTGCCGTGCAGCAGCGTTCCGTCCAGATCGAAGAGGTGAAGGCGTGCCATGTACGCCGAGGCTAGTACCTACGGCTACTCCCGCCGTCAGACGCCTTCGGCCGCCGCTCCCGGCACCGTGTTTCACGTGAAACTAAGCCGCCCCGCTCGCCGGGCCACCCTCGTCGTCCATGTCACCGCCGCCGCAGGCTGGCTCGGGCTCACGCTCGGCCTGCTGGCGCTCGCCCTCGCGCCCATCACCACGGATTCGGTCTCTACCACCGAAGCCGCCGCACGCTCCATGAAGCTCTTCGCGGACTGGCTGGTGCTCCCGCTCGCCCTGCTCACGCTGCTGAGCGGTCTGCTGCTGTCCCTCGGAACTCCCTGGGGGCTCGCAAAGCACCGCTGGGTCTACACGAAGTTCTGGCTGACCCTGGCCACCACCGCCGCGTCGGCCTTCGCGCTGCGTCCGGGCATCAACGACACAGTGGCCGCGGTGTCCGCGGGCCATCCCGTGGCGGACCCGACCGACCTGATCGCCGGCCCCATCGTCTCCCTGAGCGCCTATCTCTTCATGACGGTCATTTCGGTACTCAAGCCCTGGGGCCTGACTCGCCGTGGACGGAAGCAACGTGGACGTAAGCAAGGTGGCCAAAACCAACGTGCTTCTCCCCACAAACCGGTGGACGCCAAGGACATGCGTCAGACAGCCTGACCCGAGTGTCGACACCTTCCCTCTCCGCACTGCCCATCCGCCGGCTGACCCTCCGTGATCTCACCGCCTGCGCCGATCTGTCGCAGGATCGTGGCTGGCCACGCGAGGACCACAAATGGGGGCTGCTGCTCTCGGCCGGTACGGGCTACGGCATCGACGACCCGGACGGTGGCGGCCTCATCGCCGCCTGCGTAGTGACCCAGTACGGACCACAGGAACGCCCCGGCCTCGGAGCGATCGGCATGGTTCTCGTCGCCGAGCGCCACGCCCGCAAGGGCCTCGGGCGCCGACTGATGCGGTACGTCCTCGAGGGCGCGGGCACCACCCCGCTCACCCTCCACGCGACACCGAACGGCCGACCCCTGTACGAGCAGCTCGGATTCAAGACCACCGGCAGCGCCGAGATGGTCCGCGGCAGGTTCACCCCCGGCGGCCCACTGCCGGATGTCCCCACCCGCCCGGCGACCGCGGAGGACCTGCCCGCGATCGTCCGTCTCGACACCGAGGTCTTCGGCCTCGACCGCACGCACGTGCTCACCCGTCTTCCCGCCTTCGTCGACCAGCTGAGGGTCGCGGAGGCCGACGGCACGATCACCGGCTACGCGGGGGCCTGGCCGAACATGGAGACCCATGTCATCGGCCCTCTGATCGCCCGGGACACGGAGACGGCACAGGCCCTGATCGCCTCGCTCGCCGCGGGCTCGGACCGACCGCTGCGCACCGACATCGACGTACGCCATGAAGAGCTGCTCGCCTGGGTGAAGGTGCGCGGCCTCGCGCCCATCGCCTTCAACGCCGTGATGACGTACGGCGTCCCCGGGCTGCCCGGCGACTGGACCCGTCGTTTCGCGCCGCTGACGGTCGCGGCCGGCTGATCACACACAGAGGCCCGCCCTCAAGTTCCGGATGGTTGCCGGTACTTGAAGGCGGGCCTTCGTCATGTCCTCGCGATGTCCTCGCGCGGTGGCGTGACTACGCGAGGGCCTCCACGGCCGCCGTGGCGAAGCCGTGGTCCTGCTCGGGCGCCCCGCCGCCGACACCGATGGCGCCGATCAGACGGCCGTCACGGTGGACCGGGACGCCGCCGGCGATGAAGAGCAGCGGACGGTCGAGAGCGGTGGGCAGGGTGTGGAAGGGGCCGTCCGGCTTGACCAGGTCGACGAGGTCGGCGGTCGGGGCGTTGAGCTGGAGCGCCGTGTACGCCTTGCGGGTGCTGGTCTCGCCGGAGATCAGCACGGCCCGGTCGTCGCGCCGGAAGGCCAGCAGGTGGCCGCCCGCGTCGAGGACGGTGACGCTGACCGTGACATCGGCCGCCTCGGCCGCGCGGCTTGCTGCGGTGACGAGTGCCTCGGCGTCCTGCGTGGTCAGCGGGGCGACGGCGGGGGTGGTGGTGCTCATGGGGGTTCTCCTTGTGCGGTAGTGCTTGTGCGGTAGTGCTTGTTTCGGTGGTGCTTGTTTCGGTGGTGCTTGTGCCGGCGGTTCGTAAGGGGCCGGGGTCAGTGGTGGACGGGCGTCGCCTGCTCGACGGGAGCCGTGCCCGTGACGACCAGGCTGGGAGCGGCCGATCGGCGCTCCAACGTGGCCGAGACGACGGCAAGGACGAGCGCGGAGCCCGCCAGTACCGCGCCCACCCAGTTGGGGGCGGTGTAGCCGAGGCCCGCGGAGATCACGAGGCCGCCGAGCCAGGCCGAGAGCGCGTTGCCGAGGTTGAAGGCGCCGATGTTCATGGCCGAGGCGAGCGTGGGCGCGCCGGAGGCCTGGTCGAGCACCCGCTTCTGCAGCGGCGGCACGGTGGCGAAGCCCAGGGCGCCGATCAGCGCGATGGTCACCGCTGCCGCGATCTTGTTGTGCGCGGTGAGGGTGAAGAGGGCGAGCACTACGGCCAGCGCGCTCAGCGAGATGTAGAGCAGCGGCATCAGGGCGCGGTCCGCGAACTTTCCGCCGATCAGGTTGCCCGCGACCATGCCGAGGCCGAAGAGGACGAGGAGCCAGGTCACGGAGGAGTCCGCGTAGCCGGCGACGTCCGTCATCATCGGCGCGAGGTAGGTGACGGCCGCGAAGACACCGCCGAAGCCGAGGATCGTCATCGCCATGGCGAGCAGCACCTGCACGTTGCGGAACGCGGCCAGCTCATGGCGAAGCCGTACGCCCTCGGGCTTGGGCAGGTCCGGCACGAGCTTGGCGATACCGACCAGACCGATGACACCGAGCCCCGCGACGACGGCGAAGGTGACGCGCCAGCCGAGGGTCTGCCCGACGAGCGTGCCGAGCGGCACGCCGACCACATTGGCCACGGTCAGGCCCGTGAACATCATGGCGATGGCCCCGGCCTTCTTCTCCGGTGCGACCAGTTCGGCCGCGACGACCGACCCGATGCCGAAGAAGGCACCGTGGGCGAGCGAGGCGACGACACGGCCCGCCAGCATGACGCCGAAGACGGGGGCCACGGCGGAGAGCAGGTTGCCCGCGATGAACAGGCCCATGAGCAGCATCAGCATCCGCTTGCGCGAGATGCGGGTGCCGAGGGCCGTCATCAAGGGAGCGCCGAGTACGACGCCGAGTGCGTAGCCGGTCACGAGGAGACCGGCCGTGGGGATGGAGACGCCGAAGTCACCCGCGACCTCAGGGAGGAGTCCCATGATCACGAACTCTGTGGTCCCGATTCCGAAGGCCCCGATCGCGAGGGCCAGTAGCGCGAGAGGCATGGTTCTACCTTCCAGACGATTGCAGGTGCGCTTAGCTTGCGTCCACAATAGTTGCAGACGCGGGTTACTTGCAACCGCTGGATATTGCACTCGTGGACTATCCTGGTTCTCAGCCGCTCCGGGACGGAGGAACAAGAGCCATGACAGCGACGGACCCCGCACTGACCGCCCTTGCGCAGGGCTGGTGCACGCTCTCCCTGCTCCACGGGAAGATCGAGACCCACATCGAGCGCGCTCTACAGGCCAAGCACGACCTGAGCGTGCGCGAGTACTCCCTGCTCGATGTCCTCAGCCGCCAGCACGACGGTGAGGGCGGCCATCTGCAGATGAGGCAGGTCGCCGACGCCGTCGTCCTCAGCCAGAGCGCCACCACGCGCCTGGTCACCCGGCTCGAAGACCGTGGACTGCTCTCCCGCTACCTGTGCCCCACGGATCGCCGCGGCATCTACACGGACGTCAGCGAGTCGGGCGCCGCGCTCCTCGCCGAGGCACGCCCCACCAATGACGCCGCACTGCGCGAAGCGCTCGACGAAGCGGCGCTGAACCCGGAGCTGGCACCGCTGGTCAGGGCCGTGGAAGCGGTGCGCGTACCGGCGTAGGACTGCTGTGGGAGCAGTGGCTGCCCCAGAAGCGGGCGGCTGCATAGGCTGCCCTCATGGGAGATCTTGAGATACGCCCGGCGATCACCGACGACATCCCCGCCATCGTGGAGATGCTCGCCGACGACCCTCTGGGCAGCACGCGCGAGTCGCCGGACGACCTCACTCCGTACCTCACCGCGTACGAGCGGCTGGCCGACGATCCGAACCAGCACCTGGTCGTCGCCGTGCGCGAGGGACGCGTCATAGGCACGCTCCAGCTCACGATCGTTCCGGGCCTGTCCCGGAAGGGAGCGACTCGGTCGATCATCGAGAGCGTACGCATCCACGCCGACGAGCGTGGCAGCGGCCTCGGCACCCGCTTCATCGAGTGGGCCGTCGATGAATCCCGGCGCCAGAACTGCCAGTTGGTGCAGCTGACCTCCGACGCCTCCCGCACCGATGCCCACCGCTTCTATGAACGGCTCGGGTTCACGGCATCACATGTGGGCTTCAAGCTGCAGCTCTGAAACTGCCGCCGCCGTGTCGTGACGTACCGGTGGGGCGTCGTGTTTCACGTGAAACACGAGGCCCCACCAGGTCCTTGAGGGCGCTCAGAGAGAAAGCCCGCGCCACCCCTCCGGGTCCACCCCACCCGGTACAGGAGCCCCCGCGTCGTACGGCTCTCGCGTGAAGAAGAACGAGCCCAGGTCGAGATGGCTCACCGTCCCATCGGGCCGCCGCACCGCCCGCAGAACCTCCCCGGCGAAGTAGCCGTCGCGCCCGGTCCACGTGCCGTCACCGTTCGACCTGAACCGCGACCTGCGGCCACCACCCGCCAGGGGCGACAGCTCGACTGCCCCGCCTACCTGCGGCCGCAGCACGAAGGCGTTCGTCCCCCAGTACCAGGGCCCCGCAAGCACCAGCAGAGCCTCGTCCAGCTCGGGCAGGGGCCGCCATGCCGCAGGGATGCGCGGCTCGGCCTCGGCCACGATCTTCAGCAGGTCGAAGGCCAATGCCGTCACGGCAGGCCCGGAGGTGCAGTTGGTCAGGGTGACCGCCACCAGGCCGTCCTCCTCGCTCGCCCACAGCCCGGCCATGAAGCCCGGCAGCGAGCCCCCATGCCCGACCAGGGTGCGCCCTTCCCCACGGATCAGCTGCGTACCCAGGCCGTACGTCACGTTCCAGTCCCCCGGTTGTGCGGGAGATGCGGGCGCCCGCATCTCCCGTACCGAATCCGCGGACAGCACCCGGTCGTCGCCCTCCAGGAGGAAGGCGGCGAAGCGAGCCAGATCCGCCGTCGTGGACCACAGCTGCCCGGCGGGAGCCATGAGGCCCAGGTCCTCGGCCGGTTCGGGCATCATCACGTCCGCCCACGGATGGACGGCCCAGCCACCCGCGTACGGCGCCTGCGGCTGCGCACTCGTACGGTCCAGGCCGAGCGGCTCCAGGACCTCGCGGCGCAGCACGGCTTCCCACGAGTCGCCCCGCAGCACCTCGATCAGCGAACCGAGCAACGTATAGCCGGGGTTGGAGTAGTGGAAGCGGCGACCGGTGGGGTGCTTGAAGGGCTGCTCACCGAGTACGTCCCCGAGCTCGGGGCGCTGCGACCCAGGCGTACGCTCCCACCACTCCCCGGGGGTCTCCGCCGCCAGCCCACTGGTGTGCGCGAGGAGTTCCACGATGGTGACGTCTCCCGCAGCCGTGCCCGGAAGGTGCTTGTCCAGACGATCGGAGAGGTCAAGGGCCCCCTCGTCGCGCAGCCGCATCACCAGGACGGCGGTGAAGGTCTTGGTGATCGAGCCGATGCGGTACTGCACGTTCTCGTCCGGTGCGTGCCCCTCGACGCAGGTGCGCCCCTCTGTCCACAGCAACTCGCCGTCCCTGAGTACCGAGGCGACGAGCGAGGGCGCCCGCCCCTCCGCCTGAGCTGTGGCGACGCGGTGCAGCAGGGCTCGGCGGGTAGTGGGCAAGAGCTCTTCACGGGGTGATGTCATGGCTCCAGTCCACCCGCGAAGAAGCCACGCGTCGAGCGAATTCCGCCGGCCGCGCTACGCGGAACGCGTACCCGTGGCTTTGAGGAACGTGGCCACGTCGTGCACAACCACCCGGGCGTTTCTATGCCGCCGTCAGCGCGGTGGCCAACTCATCCAGGCTGCTGGACCGCCAATCGAAGGTGTCAGAGGACTTCGGAGGATCTCCACCGGGTCGCTGAACGTAGGCGGTGCGCATTCCCACTGCCTGAGCTCCGCGAAGGTCCCAGGCGTGGGCGGCGACCATCAGCACGCGATCTGCCCGGCATCCTGCCGCGTCAAGCGCGAGCCGGTAGACCTCCGGCGCGGGCTTGTAGGCCCGGGCATCCTCAGCGGACAAGACCTGGTGCCAGCGCAGCCCGGCGTTTGCGTTGAGACCGAGCAGAGCCGCACGGCTGGCGTGGGAAAGCGCAAGGACCGGAAATCGCCGGGCGAGGCGCGTGAGTCCCGCGAGGGAGTCGCCCCAGGGCTCCAGGCGCCGGCCCGCGGTGGCAAGACGCTCGATGATCTCCGGGTCGGTGAGCCCGATACGGTCCGCTACGCGGTGGGCCGCCTCGCGGTCGATGATCTCGGTGTTGGCGTAGGCCCGGCTTCCCGTCTCCATGCGTTGCTGCTCGTGCGCAACATGCTCCTGCCAGACGGTGAGCAGGCGGTCGACAGACACGTCGTCGGACGCACCGTCGGACGCACCGTCGGACGCACCGTCGGACGCACCGTCGGACGCGCCGTCGGACGCGCCGTCGGACGCGCCGTCGGACGCGCCGTCGGACGCGGGTACCGCGTCGCGAATGGCGGCTCGCAGTCCGCCTGGTTCGTCGACCATCGTTCCGAGGACGTCGAAGACGACGGCCTCGATGCGGCGTTCCTCGGGCATCCAGCCTCCTGATCATGGTTGTGGCCGTGGCCGTGGCCGTGGCCGTGGCCGTGGTCGTCGGACTCGGTATCGGTCCTTCATGTCACTGACTCTTCGCGTCACCGGTCTAGCCAGTGACGATCGTTGCGCGATTTCACGTCACTGGTCAAGATGGTGACGTGAAGTTCGCATTCGTGAGTGGCAACCCGGCTCTGGACCTCGTCGGCACCGTGGAGTCCCGTCGGGACAAGTCTGTCGACCTGCTGATGACCGCCGCCGATCTCGAGGACTGGATCAGCGAATGCGACGAGCTGCCCGCCCAGGTGACCGTCGACGCCGCGGCCTTCACCGCAGTGTTGGAGCTCCGTGAGGCGATCTATCAGCTGGCGCTTGATCGCATGCACAGTCGCCGCTTCACGCAGGCCGCCCTGGATACCGTCAATGAGGCCGCTGCCGGGCAGGTTCCCACGGTCGAACTCAGCGACGACGGCTTGCACTTGTCGGGAGATCTCCGCGCAGCACAGGCCCACGTCGCACGCAGCGGGATCGCCGTGCTCGCCGACCTCCACGCGTGCTTGAAGGAGTGCGGACGTGCGGCCTGCACACGTCTTTACCTGGACCGCTCCCGAGGTGCACGTCGTACCTGGTGCGGTATGGAAAGTTGCGGCAACCGCGTAAAGGCCTCAGCGTATCGAGCCCGCAGGCAAGCCGGGCAAGCCGCCGCACAGGGGCTCGATCCCAAGAAGGGCCGGGTACCGACGCCTCGGGGCCGTCCATGACGTACCCCCGGCCCGGGCGATGCTGTGGGGTCTCGCCGCTCGTGACATGTCGATCTTGCGTGACTTGGGCGTTCTTGGCTGTCTCACGGCCTTGCCACCCATGATCAGTCTCTAATCCGTGGCATTTTCTCGTGAGGGCGAGGTCGAGGTCGAGGTCGAGGTCGAGGTCGAGGGCAGGATCAGGCGGTTTGCCCGTGTCGGCCGAGTACACCACGCTGAGCCCCGAGCACGAGGACTACCGGCGAGCCCAGATCGCGCACCGATGAGTTTCCCGCGCCGCGCTGGTCTGTCTATACGTCGGACACCCACGGACGGAAGGCTGGGCCATGCGGAAACTGATCTACGGCATGAACCTGACCCTGGACGGCTACATCGCCGCGGCCGGCGACGACATCGGCTGGGGCGGACCGCCGAGCGACGAGCTGTTCCAGTGGTGGCTCGACCACGAGCAGGCGAGTGGCCTGTCGCTGTATGGGCGCAAGCTGTGGGAGACGATGAGCTCCTACTGGCCGACCGGCGACCAGCAGCCCAACGCCACTCCGGCGGAGATCGAGTTCGCGCGGAACTGGCGGGACACGCCCAAGGTGGTGTTCTCCTCGACGATCGACAAGGTCGACTGGAACACCCGCCTGGTCACCGGCGACGCGATCGCCGAGATCACCCGGCTCAAGGCCGAGGACGGCCGCCCAATGAACATCGGCGGCGCAACGCTCGCCGGGGCGGCCATGCGCGCCGGGCTGATCGACGAGTACGCGATCGCCGCCCATCCGGTCCTGGTGGGCAGCGGCACGCCGTTCTTCACCGCGCTGGACAGCTGGGTGAACCTGAATCTGGTGGAGACGCGGACATTACCCGGCGGCGTGGTCCTGACCAGGTACGAGACGAGGCGCTGAGCAGCAGCACCCATGCGCCGGTCTCACGGTGATGTCGTATACGACTGTCTTGTCGCATACGGCTGTCCTGTCGCAGCGCATCCGATCGCCCCCTGGTCGGCTCAGCGGCCGCTCACTGGACCGGTGTCGTCTGAGCCAGGGCGATGAGCCAATCGTCGCCCTGGCGGGTCAAGACGTAGGTCATGACACCGACCGAGGGCAGCTCTGACGAGCCCTTTGCCTCGTACCGTTCGTCGTAGACGGTCTTGGTGAGGCTGACGATGGCGACGTCAGGGGTGGTGAACCGGATGTCGTCGACCTCCAGCGAGGTCCGGACGTCCTTGAGCGGGGAAGAGAGCGCTTGGGCCATGGCCGAAGCGAAGGCATCACGCCCGAAGAGGCGCCGTCCGGCCAGGTTGACGATCACCATGTTTGCGGCGTGCAGCGCAGGCAGCACGTCCGGGTTGGTCTGCGCCTCCTGGGACCGCGCGACCAACTCGCGGATCCGCTGTTCGTCGGCTTCGTTGGCCTTGTTGGCCTTGTTGGCCTTGTTGGCCTTGTTGGCCTCGTCGGCTTCGTTGGCTTCGTTGGCTTCGTTGGCAGGGAGGGTGGAGTTCGTGGTGTCCATGGCGGCAACCTAGAACCTCAACCTACGTTGAGGTCAACTCCTCTCGCTGACCTGACAGTTGCCAGGTGACTTCACGGGCGCTGACCTGCTGGGATGCCAGGTCGTTCGAGAAGACGGAGGCCCGGGGTTCTCAGGAGACCTGCTCAGCGGGCGAAGCGTCGAGCGATGCCCAGCGCTCCGAAGTCGACGGTGGCGCCTGCGAGGCGGGCGCGGATGAGGACGCCGGCGGTTCGGACGGTGATCATGGCCAAGACCATGAGGACGAACGCGGTGCCGTAGGTGGCGGCCGGGACCTGGTGCTGGATCGAGAACGTCGCCAGGTCATGGGTGAACCAGTGGGTCGAGCCGTAGGCGAACCCCATGCGCAGGGCCATCGCGACCGTCCACAGTGCGGCGTAGGGCCAGCCCGCGACGGTGACCAGGCGGAAGTCAGCCGGGTCGCGTGACCAGGCGGGAGTCAGCCGGGTCGCGTGACCAGGCGGGAGTCAGCCGGGTCGCGGTGGACCTGGATCAGGGCGATCGAGACCTCTTCTTGAACGGCCGCAGCGCCGTAGGTGACATCGCCAAACGCTCCGGCCTGGCCCAAAGCCGCGTCTCCACCAGCGTGCGGGCCCTGGTCGGCCGCAGCTGGGTCGCCACCGCGGCCGACCCCTGGGCGACCGGTGCGCCAGCCAACAGCGCCGGGCCGGACGCGCCGACAAGGCCCTGACCAATGCGCTGGCCGGGGCGGACGACACAGAGCGAGCCGCCCCCATCGCCGCACTCGAACGCCTCCACCAACTCCTCGTCGCCGGCCGCACACAGCGCCGGTTCCCGGATGGTCCAGGGCTGCTGCGAAGCGTTCGAGTCGCTGGCGACCGTTGGGGCCGGCGAAGGCGACCTGCTACGTCTGCGCCATGTCCACGAAGCGCGAGTAGTGCCCCTGGAAGGCAACAGTGATCGTCGCCGTCGGGCCGTTACGGTGCTTGCCCACGATGATGTCCGCCTCGCCCGCGCGCGGCGATTCCTTCTCGTACGCGTCCTCGCGGTGCAACAGGATCACCATGTCCGCGTCCTGCTCGATCGAGCCGGATTCACGCAGGTCGGAGACCTGGGGCTTCTTGTCCGTGCGCTGCTCGGGGCCACGGTTCAGCTGCGAGAGCGCGATGACCGGGACTTCCAGCTCCTTGGCGAGCAGCTTCAGGTTTCGCGACATGTCCGAGACTTCCTGCTGACGGCTCTCGGCCCGCTTGGAACCACCGGACTGCATCAGCTGCAGATAGTCGATGATCACCATCTTGATGTCCGCGCGCTGCTTGAGACGGCGGCACTTCGCGCGGATCTCCATCATCGACAGGTTCGGGGAGTCGTCGATGTAGAGCGGAGCCGCGGAGACCTCGGGCATCCGGCGTGCGAGCCGCGTCCAGTCCTCGTCCGTCATCGTGCCGGAGCGCATGTGGTGCAGCGCCACCCGCGCCTCCGCGGACAGCAGACGCATCGCGATCTCGTTGCGCCCCATTTCCAGGGAGAAGATGACGCTGGGCAGGTTGTGCTTGATGGACGCGGCGCGCGCGAAGTCGAGCGCCAGCGTGGACTTACCCATGGCGGGGCGGGCGGCGATGACGATCATCTGGCCGGGGTGCAGGCCGTTCGTCAGCGAGTCGAAGTCGGTGAAGCCCGTCGGCACACCGGTCATCTCGCCGCTGCGCGAACCGATCGCCTCGATCTCGTCGAGCGCGCCCTCCATGATGTCGCCCAGCGGCAGATAGTCCTCGCTGGTGCGCTGCTCGGTGACCGCGTAGATCTCGGCCTGGGCGCTGTTGACGATCTCGTCGACGTCGCCGTCGGCCGCGTACCCCATCTGCGTGATGCGCGTACCCGCCTCGACGAGGCGACGCAGGACCGCCCGCTCGTGGACGATCTCCGCGTAGTACTCGGCGTTCGCCGCCGTCGGCACCGTCTGCACCAGTGTGTGCAGATACGAGGCCCCGCCGACCTTGGTGATCTCGCCGCGCTTGGTGAGCTCGGCCGCCGCGGTGATGGGGTCGGCCGGCTCGCCCTTGGCGTACAGGTCGAGGATCGCCGTGTAGATCGTCTCGTGCGCGGGCCGGTAGAAGTCGTGGCCCTTGAGCACCTCGACGACATCGGCGATGGCGTCCTTGGAGAGCAGCATGCCGCCGAGCACGGACTGCTCGGCGTCGAGATCCTGCGGCGGTACGCGCTCGAAGGCGGTGCCTCCGCCGTCCCAGCCGCCGCCTTCACGGCCGCGCTCGTGCTGCTCGTCGCGGCCTTTGCCTCCATCGCGGCGCTGGCGGGAGGCGGGCAGACGGTCACTGGGACCGCTGTCGGCCCAGGGGTCGTCCAAGGGCTCGGAAATACTCACCGGGCCACCTCCCTCACGTCCGCCGAGCGGACCTAGCCGTGCCCTTCTTTCTTACGGCACGACACTGACAAATGAGCGGCCCAACTCCGGTTCTGACGCGTCGGTTTTACGGGCTTTCCGAGGTCGGATCACGAGGGGGGCGCCGCACCACGGTAGGCCCGCGGCCACCGTCAGCCAATCTGGTTATCCACAGGCGGTGTGGATGACGGGCGCGTTGCTGTGGAGAACCCCGCCAAACCTGTGCACGGCTCGGTGGACAGGCCTGTGAACAAGCACTCAGCCTTCTTCACAAACATGCTCTGACCTGCAACTTTCCCATCCACCGGCTGTGCAGAAGAAAAACTTCCCCAGTCGGACCAAGATCGTGCCAAACAGCGCTTCGAAGAGTGTCCTACTCGAGACCTAGTAAGGGTCTGTCGAGCGTTGCATCTCTTACCTGTGGAAGATTAGATTGGTGTCCATGACACAGGCTCCCGCGGCGACCAAGACCACTCGGCGACAGCATGACCGAGAGATCATCGCACTCGCCGTTCCCGCCTTCGGCGCACTCGTCGCCGAGCCTCTTTTCGTGATGGCCGACAGTGCCATCGTGGGCCACCTCGGCACCGCACAACTGGCCGGTCTCGGAGTCGCCTCGGCGCTCCTCATGACCGCCGTGAGTGTCTTCGTCTTCCTCGCCTACGCGACGACGGCCGCCGTCGCCCGCCGGGTGGGCGCCGGAGATCTCCAGTCCGCCATCCGCCAAGGCATGGACGGCATCTGGCTCGCCTCCCTGCTCGGGGCCGCTGTCATCGCCGTCGTCCTTCCTTCCGCACCCGCGCTCGTGGAGCTCTTCGGCGCATCGGACACCGCGACCCCGTACGCGATCACGTACCTCCGCATCTCCTCGCTCGGCATTCCCGCCATGCTCATCGTGCTCGCCTCCACCGGTGTCCTGCGTGGACTGCAGGACACGAAGACCCCGCTGTATGTGGCGATCGGCGGCTTCGTCGCCAACGGCGTCCTCAACGTGGGCCTCGTCTACGGCGCCGGCCTCGGCATCGCCGGCTCCGCCTGGGGCACCGTCATCGCCCAGTGGGCGATGGCCGCCGTGTACCTCTTCGTCGTCGTACGCGGAGCCAGACGCCACGGCGCCTCGCTGCGCCCCGACGCGGCCGGCATCAGGGCCTGCGCACAAGCGGGCGCTCCGCTTCTCGTCCGTACGCTCTCGCTGCGGGCGATCCTGATGATCGCGACCGCGGTGGCCGCACGCCTCGGCGACGCCGATGTGGCCGCCCACCAGATCATTCTGTCCCTGTGGAGCCTGCTGGCCTTCGCGCTCGACGCCATCGCCATCGCCGGCCAGGCGATCATCGGCCGCTATCTGGGCGCGAACGATCCCCAGGGTGCGCGTGACGTCTGCCGCCGCATGGTGCAGTGGGGCATCGGCTCAGGGGTCCTGCTCGGCGTGCTGGTCGTCCTCGCCCGGCCTCTGTTCATCCCGCTCTTCTCCAGCGACTCGGTCGTCCAGGACGCCGCCCTGCCCGCACTTGTGGTGGTGGCCATCTCCCAGCCGGTCTGCGGCATCGTCTACGTCCTCGACGGCGTACTGATGGGCGCGGGCGACGGCCCGTATCTGGCCTGGGCGATGCTGGCCACACTGGCGGTCTTCGCTCCGGTGGCGCTCCTCGTCCCGACCTTCGGCGGCGGGCTGACCGCCGTCTGGGGAGCGATGACGCTGATGATGACGGTCCGCATGGTGACCCTGTGGCTGCGTACGCGCTCCGGACACTGGATCGTCACCGGCGCCACCCGCTGATCCCGGAGCTCTGTTTCACGTGAAACACGTTGGGCCGCACCCAGAGGGTGCGGCCCAACGTTTGCTTCAGCTCTGCCAAGCGCAGTGCTTAGGCGGAGACGACCTCGATGTTGACCTGAGCGGCAACCTCGGGGTGCAGACGCACGGACGTCGCGTGGGCGCCCAGCGTCTTGATCGGCGCGCCGAGCTCGACACGACGCTTGTCGATCTTCGGACCGCCGGCG
The DNA here is from genome assembly GCF_042795295.1 of Streptomyces sp. NPDC056486. Taxonomy (NCBI): domain Bacteria; kingdom Bacillati; phylum Actinomycetota; class Actinomycetes; order Kitasatosporales; family Streptomycetaceae; genus Streptomyces; species Streptomyces sp. NPDC056486. The sequence goes on along the minus strand of NZ_JBHTSF010000049.1, from coordinate 31,573 downwards.
GCCGCGATCGCCGAAGCGACATCAGCCGGGGTGACGGAACCGAAGAGACGACCGGCGTCGCCGGAGCGGACGGCCAGACGGACCTTGACGCCCTCGAGCTGGGCCTTGACCTCGTTGGCCTGCTCGATGGTCGCGATCTCGTGGATCTTGCGAGCACGACGGATCTGCTCGACGTCCTTCTCGCCACCCTTGGTCCAGCGGATCGCAAAGTTCCGCGGGATCAGGTAGTTGCGGGCGTAGCCGTCCTTGACGTCTACGACCTCGCCGGCAGCGCCGAGGCCGGAGACCTCGTGGGTGAGGATGATCTTCATTAGTCGGTCACCCTTCCCTTATCGCGCGGTGGACGTGTAGGGCAGCAGCGCCATCTCACGGCTGTTCTTCACGGCCGTGGCGACGTCACGCTGGTGCTGCGTGCAGTTGCCGGTCACGCGGCGGGCACGGATCTTGCCGCGGTCGGAAATGAACTTCCGCAGCATGTTCGTGTCCTTGTAGTCCACGTACGTGACCTTGTCCTTGCAGAATGCGCAGACCTTCTTCTTAGGCTTGCGCACAGGCGGCTTCGCCATGTGTTCTCTCCTGTTTGATCAAGAAGTGTGGGAACGGCCCACCCTTGGCCCTGAGGCCTAGAAGGGGGGCTCGTCCGAGTAGCCGCCGCCAGAGCCACCAGAGCCGCCGGAGGAGCCGCCGGAGCTTCCGCCCCAGCCACCGCCGCCGCCCTGCTGCTGGCCGCCGCCGGCCGGCGCACCGGTCGCCCAGGGGTCGTCGGCGGGAGCACCGCCGCCGCCCTGCTGCTGACCGCCGCCACCGGAGCCGCCGCCCCAGTTGCCGCCGCCCTGCTGCTGGCCGCCACCGCCGCCGCCGAATCCGCCGCCCTGGCCACCTCGACCAGTGGTCTTGGTGACCTTGGCCGTGGCGTTCTTCAAGCTGGCGCCGACTTCCTCGACGTCCAGCTCGTAGACCGTGCGCTTGACGCCCTCACGGTCCTCGTAGGACCGCTGCTTCAACCGGCCCTGCACGACGACGCGCATGCCTCGCTGAAGCGACTCCGCGACGTTCTCCGCCGCCTGACGCCAGACCGAGCAGGTGAGGAAGAGGCTTTCGCCGTCCTTCCACTCATTGGTCTGACGGTCGAAGGTGCGGGGAGTGGACGCGACACGGAACTTCGCGACCGCCGCACCGGACGGGGTGAAGCGCAGCTCGGGGTCGTCGACAAGATTGCCGACAACCGTGATGACGGTCTCGCCTGCCATGGGGGAACCTCTCGGCGGGTTTGCTGCTGGCTGCTTTTGCTGCTGCTACTCGGATCCCGAGTACCGCTGAGCTGGGAAGCTCAGTGGGTCTCGGGACGGAGGACCTTGGTCCGGAGGACCGACTCGTTCAGGTTCATCTGGCGGTCGAGCTCCTTGACGACCGCAGGCTCGGCCTGCAGGTCGATGACCGAGTAGATGCCCTCGGGCTTCTTCTTGATCTCGTACGAGAGACGACGACGGCCCCAGGTGTCGACCTTCTCAACCTTTCCGTTGCCCTCACGGACAACGGAGAGGAAGTTCTCGATCAACGGGGAGACAGCGCGCTCCTCGAGATCGGGGTCGAGGATGACCATCACTTCGTAGTGACGCATGTGGAACCCACCTCCTTTGGACTCAGCGGCCACGGTCGTTCCGTGGCAGGAGGGTCGTGATGCGTACGCAACGGTATCGGCAGCCACTGACAATCGGGCTCCCCGACCGTTAGACCGATCGGGAGTCCCTGCCATGGCCTGGGCAGACACCGGTGCAGACGGTACAGACTACCCGCACCTGGGCTTCCGGTTGAAATCCGGCGGCGGAGGGGCAGAATCTGTACACATCGGGTGTGTATGGCGCTACGATGCGCCGCCTTACGCAGGAGGTGCCTCATGGCACAGACATTGCGACCGAACACCGCTGGTTCCCTCTTCGCCACGGACGGCAAGGGCCATCCCATGCAGGACACGCTGCTCGGCGTGACCCTGATCCTGGGAGCGATCGCCTTCGTCACGGCGATGTTCCACAACCTCCACCTGCTCAGCTCATGGGCCGGCCTGGTGGGGATCGCCACGGGTGCGTGGGGACAGTTCATCTCCGAGACGACCCGCGAGCGCTTCGGCCTGATCCTCGGGCTCGGCGCATCGGCGGTCGGATTCTTCCTGGGTATGGCCCACGGCGGACTCTTCGGCGGGCTCTGGTAGCCGCCTCTCGACGCCCCCGCCGCGTATAGGCCGGGGGCCAAAGGTTCCGTACGCCCAGACGGGGCGCTCTCGGGGCACAGTAGGCTTCGGCGCGAGAGCCGGAGCCCCTGTACCCATGGGGACACACCAGCCCGAGGAGCGCCCGGAATGAGTCTGACCCTGAGGACCATCAGTCGCGAGCAGCATCTGGCGTATATCCAGAGCCTGCCGTCGGCAAGTCATTGCCAGGTCCCGGCATGGGCGGATGTGAAGAGTGAATGGCGTTCGGAGAACCTGGGCTGGTTCGACGACCGGACCGGCGAACTCGTCGGTGCGGGCCTGGTGCTCTACCGGCAACTGCCCAAGGTGAAGCGTTACCTCGCGTACCTTCCCGAGGGCCCGGTCATCAATTGGTACGCGCCGAACTTGGACGACTGGCTGCAGCCGATGCTCGCGCATCTGAAGCGGCAGGGCGCCTTCTCCGTGAAGATGGGCCCGCCCGTCGTCATCAGGCGCTGGGACGCTCCCGCGATCAAGTCGGGCATCCAGAACCCGGACGTGAAGCGCCTGCGGGACGTCGAGGCCTCGCACATCGAACCGCGTGCCTTCGAAGTGTCCGACCGGCTGCGGAAAATGGGCTGGCAGCAGGGCGAGGACGGCGGCGCCGGTTTCGGTGACGTACAACCGCGTTACGTCTTTCAGGTGCCGCTGGCCAACCGCTCCTTGGACGAGGTCCTCAAGGGCTTCAACCAGCTGTGGCGACGCAATATCAAGAAGGCCGAGAAGGCCGGCGTCGAGGTCGTCCAGGGCGGTTACGAGGACCTCGCCGAATGGCAGCGCCTTTACGAGATCACCGCGATCCGCGACAAGTTCCGTCCGCGGCCGCTGGGTTACTTCCAGCAGATGTGGCGGACCCTCAACTCCGAGGACCCCAACCGCATGCGGCTGTACTTCGCGCGGCACAACGGCGTGAATCTGTCCGCGGCCACGATGCTCGTTGTCGGCGGGCACGTCTGGTACTCCTACGGCGCGTCGGACAACATCGGCCGCGAGGTCAGGCCCTCGAACGCGATGCAGTGGCGGATGCTCCGGGACGCCTACGCGCTCGGTGCCACCGTCTATGACTTGCGGGGCATCTCCGACTCTCTGGACGAGACGGACCACCTGTTCGGACTGATTCAGTTCAAGGTGGGCACGGGTGGAGAGGCTGTCGAGTACATCGGCGAGTGGGACTTCCCGCTCAACAAGCTGCTCCACAAGGCACTCGACATCTACATGTCGCGCCGCTGACCGCATTGACCCGGCACAATTCCCACAGCCTCAAATAGTTTTCCTACTCTGATACACCGCAGCCACGAGAAAGGTTCCGGGATCCGGCCATGGCGCTCACGCTCTATGTCGACACCGCGCGCTGGCGGGCACACCACAAGCACGTGCTGGAGCAGTTCCCGGGAATCGTCCCGGTCTGCAAAGGCAACGGCTACGGCTTCGGTCATGAGCGCCTCGCTGAAGAAGCGACCCGCTTCGGCTCCGACATCCTCGCCGTCGGCACCACGTACGAAGCCGCCCGGATCAAGGACTGGTTCAGCGGTGACCTGCTGGTCCTGACCCCGTTCCGGCGGGGCGAGGAGCCCGTGCCGCTGCCCGACCGCGTCATCCGCTCCGTGTCGTCCCTGGACGGCGTACACGGCCTCGTGGGCGCCCGCGTCGTCATCGAGGTCATGTCCTCGATGAAGCGGCACGGCGTGAGCGAGCAGGAGCTCTCACAGCTGCACGCGGCCATCGAGGACGTACGGCTCGAGGGCTTCGCGATCCACCTGCCGCTGGACCGCACCGACGGCTCGGACGCCGTCGAGGAGGTCATCGGCTGGATGGACCGGCTGCGTGCCGCCCGTCTTCCGCTGCACACGATGTTCGTCAGCCACCTCAAGGCCAACGAACTCGCCCGCCTGCAGCAGCAGTTCCCCCAGACGCGCTTTCGCGCGCGCATCGGTACGCATCTGTGGCTGGGCGACCACGAGGCCACCCAGTACCGCGGCGCCGTCCTGGACGTCACTCAGGTGACCAAGGGCGACCGCTTCGGCTACCGCCAGCAGAAGGTCGCATCCGACGGCTGGCTGGTCGTCGTCGCGGGCGGCACGTCGCACGGCGTCGGCCTGGAGGCCCCGAAGGCGCTGCACGGCATGGTGCCGCGCGCGAAGGGCGTGGCCCGCGCCGGTCTCGCGACCGTCAACCGCAACCTGTCGCCGTTCGTCTGGGGCGGCAAGCAGCGTTGGTTCGCGGAGCCGCCGCACATGCAGGTCTCCATCCTCTTCGTGCCCTCGGACGCGCCCGAGCCGAAGGTGGGCGAGGAGTTGGTGGCCCATCTGCGGCACACCACCACCCAGTTCGACCGCATCGTCGACCGCTGACCACAGCCGGACCGACCACAGGCCGAAGGGCCGGGAGCAACGATTGTCGCTCCCGGCCCTTCGGTCGTTCCCGGCCGCATCAGCGGCCTGTTCGCTCAGGGTGAAACGTCGGTCGACGTGGCCCCCCACCGCACGTTGGCCCCCTCGGTGGAGTGCACCGCGTGCCGCGGCGGATGGGCACCCTGTCCGAGGACGAAGACGTCCGGTGCGCCGTCCAGGACGCCGCCTGAGGGGTCATCGTCGCCGGACTTCCGCACCGGGTCCCTCTCCGGCATCAGGATGTCGCGTACGACCACGGCACACAGGTAGAGCGTCCCCAGCAGGTGCACCATGACGGCGAGTTGATAGCCCTCGGTCGGCAGACCCTTGTGGGCGTCTCCGCTGGTCGTGTACGCGAGGTACAGCCAGATACCCAGGAAGTACGCGACCTCGCACGCCTGCCAGATCAGGAAGTCACGCCAGCGCGGCCTGGCCAGCGCGGCAAGAGGAATCAGCCACAGTACGTACTGCGGCGAGTAGACCTTGTTGGTGAGGATGAACGCGGCGACCACCAGGAAGGCGAGCTGTGCGAAGCGCGGGCGACGCGGCGCGGTCAGACCCAGCGCACCGACCCCGAGGCAGGCCAGGAGCATCAGTGCCGTCGCCAGGGTGTTGACCGTGTCCGTGGACAGCGGGTCGTCCATGCGCTGCGAGAGGATCAGCCAGACCGAGCCGAAGTCGACGCCCCGCTCCTGGCTGAAGGTGTAGAACTTCGCCCAGCCCTCGCGGATGTGGAAGCCCGTCGCGTCATGCGTGATCATCACGGGCAGGTTCACCACGAGCCAGGCGCCCACCGCGGCCCCGGCCGTCACACAGAATGCCCGCCAGCGCCCCGCCCGCCAGCACAGGATGAGCAGCGGGCCAAGGAGCAGCGCCGGATAGAGCTTCGCGGCGGTCGCCAGGCCGAGCAGGATGCCCGCTGAGAGCGTCCTCCCGCGTGCCCACATCAGCATCGCAGCGGCCGTGAGAGCTACAGCGAACAGGTCCCAGTTGATGGTGGCGGTCAGCGCGAAAGCGGGCGCCAGGGCGACCATCAGGCCGTCCCAGGGTCGGCGCCGTTGGGTGCGGGCGACGCAGACGGCGATGACCGCCGTACAGGCCATCAGCATCCCTGCGTTGACCATCCAGTAGAACTTCTCCTGATGCTGGATGCTGCCGCTGCCGGGTGTCAGCCAGGAGGCCACCTCCATGAACACACCGGTCAGCACCGGGTACTCGAGGTACTCCATGTCGCCGGGCAGCTTGTCGAAGTAGGGCACGAGCCCATCGGCGAAGCCGCGCCCCTCGTAGAGGTGCGGGATGTCGGAGTAGCACGCGTGCGTGTACTGCGAGCTGGCGCCCTGGAACCAGGCGCCGTCGTAGCACGGCATCTTCTGCACCATGCCGAGCGCGAACATCCCGATGGCAACGAGCGCGATGACGCGTACGGGAGTCCACCAGGTCGCCGCGTACAGCACTCTGCGGCCGATGGGTCCACCGATCAGCTCGCTGCCGGCCGCGGCGACCTCATCCTCCTTGGTCGGCCGTACGGGCTCCGGCTGTTGCGCACTAGTGGTCTTGTGCACGCTCGTGCGCGTCGTCTCTGCACTGGGCATGCCGCACATCCTGCCGTACGCACCTGAGAACACGGAGAGGGCCGCCACACCGGTGCGGTGTGACGGCCCTCATCGGCCTCGGCGGTGCGTGTTTCACGTGAAACCGTGCGTTTCACGTGAAACACGACTCGGGGCCTCGATCAGCCGAAGATGCCTCCGTCGTCGTTTCCACCGTCTTCGCCCGGCGGATCCGGCGTGGTCGGTGGCGACTCTCCACCGGTACTGCCGTCGGTGTCCCCGCCTTCCGACGCACCACCGTCGTTGTTGCACTGCCAGTCCCAGTCGGCACAGGTCTCACTGGGCGTGGGGCTTGTTGTGGGACTCGGGGGCGGCTCGGTTTCCGAGGCGCTCGGCGTGGGGGAGTCCTCCGGCTCCTTGGTCTTGGACGGGGTCGGCGTCGGGGTCGGCGGCGGCGTCTCACCGACGACCGAACCGATCGGCTCCGGGACCGGGAATTTCTTCACGGGCTGCCCCTTCAGGGCCCGCTCCATGTAGTCCTTCCAGATCTCCGCGGGGAACGAGGCACCGTGGATCTTCTTCTGATTACCCGTGCCGTACATCTCGAGGAACTCTCGCTTCTTGCTCCCCTCGTTGTCGTCGAGCCGGTACATGCTGATCGCGGTCGACAGCTGCGGGGTGTAGCCGACGAACCAGGCGGACTTGTTGCCGTCGGTCGTACCGGTCTTGCCCGCCACCTGGCGGCCGGGCAGCTTGGCCGATGTTCCCGTGCCCTTTTCGACCACGGTCCTGAGCACGTCGGTGACGTTGTCGGCGACCGACTTGTCGAAAGCGCGCTTGTTCTCCGACTTGTGCTGGAAGACGGTGTTGCCCTTGTGCTCGACCTTCTTGACCGAGAACGGATCGTTCTGCTGGCCGCTGGACGCGAAGGTGGCGTAGGAGCCGGCCATCCGGATCGCACTCGGCGATGACGTACCGAGGGAGAAGGACGGGTAATTGGAGCTGGCCAGGCTGTTCTCCTTGATGCCGGAGGCGATGGCCGCGTCCTTCACCTTGTCCAGGCCGACATCCATGCCGAGCTGCACATAAGCCGAGTTGACGGACTCCCGCATCGCCTCGCGGAGATCAATCTGATAGGTCGGCTTGTTGTAGTCCTGACCGCCGTCGTTGGTCTGGAGCCACTCCTTGCCTTCCTTGTCCTTCCAGATGCTGCCGTCGTAGTTCTGGATCTTGAGCTTGTTCTTGCCGCTGTAGAGGCTCTTGGGGTTGACGATCGTGCGCTGGTCCTCGCCCTGGTCCGGCAACCCATCCTTGTCGCGCGTTCCGTCCTTGAAAGCCGCTGCGAGCACGAAGGGCTTGAACGTCGAGCCGACCTGCGCACCGGTCTGGTCCGCGTTGTTGGTGAAGTGCTTGGTCGCGTCCTCACCGCCGTAGATGGCCTCGATCGCGCCGTCCTCGGGATTCACGGACGCCCCACCGAACTGGACGTGGGTGTCCTTGTCCGGCCGCAGCTTGGTGTTGAGGTTCGCCTTGCGGACCTTGTTCACGGACTTCTCGAGTTTCTTGACCTTCGTCCTGTCGAAGGTCGTGTGGATCTCGTAGCCACCCCGCTGGAGGTCATTGGCCGTGATCTGGCCGTCGCTGTTGTTGATCACATACGCCTTGGCCAGGTCGACCAGGTAACCGACCTGGCCGCCCAGCTGAGCGTTGGAGCGAGGGTTCTCCAGCTTCGGGAACTCCGTGTACTTGGCCCGCCTCTCGGCGGTCAGGTGGCCGTCCTTGACCTCTTCATCGAGGATCCACTTCCAGCGCTTGGTGGCCCGCGCGGTGTTGGCTTCCTGCGTGGCCGCGGGGTCGACCGCGGCTGAGCCCGCGGGGTCGTAGTACGTGGCGCCCTTGAGCACCGTCGCCAGGAGCGCGGACTGGCTGGGGTCCAGCTCACTGGCGTCCACGCCGAAGTAGGCACGGGCGGCGGCCTGGATGCCGTACGCCCCACGGCCGTAATAGGCAGTGTTGAGATACCCCGCCATGATCTCTTCCTTGGAGACCGTCCGGCCGACCTTTATGGAGATGAACAGCTCTTTGAACTTACGCGTGAACGTCTGTGACTGGTCGCCCAGACGCGCGTTCTTCACGTACTGCTGGGTGATGGTCGAGCCACCCTGGGTCTCTCCACCCTTGGCCATGTTCACCAGAGCACGCGTGATGCCCATGGGGTCGACGCCCTTGTCGTCCTCGAACGACTTGTTCTCGGCCGAGATGACGGCGGTCCGCATCTCCTTGGGGATCTTGTCGTAGTCGATGATCTGGCGGTTCGTCTCACCACCGGTCGCGACCATCTGCTTGCCGTCGCCCCAGTAGTAGACGTTGTTCTGGGCCGTGGCCGCGTCGTCGACCTTCGGCACCCCCACCAGGGCGTACGCGATTCCCGTGACCGCCATCATGCCGCCGAGGAAGCCGACGAACAGGCCGGTGACAAGGCGCCAGGACGGAACCCAGCGCCGCAGCCCGTCCTTCTCCGCGCGCGGGTAGTCGATGAACCGCTTCTTACGGGGCTCATGGCCGCCACGGCCTCGGCCGCGGCCCGGACCGTTCGGGCCACCACCACCGCGCCGACCGCCACCACCGGCGCCACCGCGCCCGGCACCGGACCCGTCGGCTGCTCTGCGGCGGCCGCCGGAGCCTGCGGAACCGCTGCGCTGCGCGGCACGACGGGCCTCGGCACGGCCGCCGTAGGAACGGTCCCCGTCATCAGGGGCCTCTGCTCCGTGCGAGCCGGTTGAGGATGTGGGCGATCCAGTGGCGCCACGCGGTGCAGCGCGGCGGCCGGACGACGGGCCTGGGACGCCGCGTCTGGCCGCGGCGCGTCCGCCGCCCTGCGGCTGCGGCGGTTTGCGACGGTGCTCGCTCATCGAACGATTACTCCTCGGGCAGGCGCAGGTATCCGCGCCTGGAAACGGCGGCTGGTTTCCGGTCCCCCCGAAGTACGGATGCGCCCATCCCAGCGCTCACCCGCACTACACCAGGGAGAACGACGCCATCAGGCGTCACTTGGTTCCCGGCGGTCTGCATGGCGCACAGACTACGCACCGTCAAAACCCTCTTAGGACCGAAGTTCACCCAAAATCAGGCAAGTTACTTCCTACGAATCGGTGATGTGACGCCGTTCACCGTTTCCCCTCTTGTCCCAGCAGGCAGGTCGTTCTATCGTCTCGATGTATCGAGTCGATACATCAGCTCGGCATAAAGACCGTGTCGACAGACGCTGGCAGACGGGAGGCGAAGATGAGCAGACGCTCCGGCATCCTCGAGTTCGCCGTGCTCGGCCTGCTGCGCGAGTCCCCGATGCACGGCTATGAGCTGCGTAAACGGCTCAATACATCGCTGGGAGTGTTCCGCGCCTTCAGCTACGGGACGCTCTACCCCTGCCTCAAGACGCTGGTCGCCAACGGCTGGTTGATCGAGGAACCGAGCGGCACCCCCGAGGAGGCCCTCGCGGCCCCCCTCACCGGGCGCCGCGCCAAGATCGTCTACCGGCTGACGGCGGAAGGTAAGGAGCACTTCGAGGAGCTGCTCTCCCAGACCGGCCCCGACGCGTACGAGGACGAACACTTCGCCGCCCGCTTCGCCTTCTTCGGGCAGACCTCGCGGGACGTACGCATGCGGGTCCTCGAGGGGCGTCGCAGCCGCCTCGAGGAGCGTCTGGAGAAGATGCGCGCCTCCCTGGCCCGTACCCGGGAGCGCCTGGACGACTACACGCTTGAGCTGCAGCGGCACGGAATGGAGTCCGTGGAGCGCGAAGTGCGCTGGCTGAACGAGCTCATCGAGAGCGAGCGAGCGGGGCGGGACCAGCAACGGTCCGCCCCGGACAGCTCCGCTCAGCACGACAGCACATCTGGGGAGTCGGGCGGCCTGCCCCGGCGGCGGGACAACAACCCGCCGCCGGATCCGTCCGATGACACCGCCAAGTGAGGCTCCGCGGTCCGCGGGGTCTCATCCGGAATACACAGATCACAGGGAGCAACCGGAATGGGTTCGGTTCGCGTAGCCATCGTCGGCGTGGGCAACTGCGCCGCCTCGCTGGTCCAGGGCGTCGAGTACTACAAGGACGCAGACCCGGACGCCAAGGTCCCGGGCCTGATGCACGTCCAGTTCGGCGAGTACCACGTCGGCGATGTCGAGTTCGTCGCCGCCTTTGACGTCGACGCCAAGAAGGTCGGCCTCGACCTCACGGACGCCATCGGCGCCAGCGAGAACAACACCATCAAGATCTGCGACGTCCCGAACAAGGGCATCACCGTCCAGCGCGGCCACACCCTCGACGGCCTGGGCAAGTACTACCGCCAGACCATCGAGGAGTCCGACGAGACCCCGGTCGACGTCGTCCAGATCCTCAAGGACAAGCAGGTCGACGTCCTCGTCTGCTACCTGCCCGTCGGTTCCGAGGACGCGGCGAAGTTCTACGCGCAGTGCGCCATCGACGCCAAGGTCGCCTTCGTCAACGCCCTTCCGGTCTTCATCGCCGGCACCAAGGAGTGGGCCGACAAGTTCACCGAGGCGGGCGTCCCGATCGTCGGCGACGACATCAAGTCGCAGGTCGGCGCCACCATCACGCACCGCGTGATGGCGAAGCTGTTCGAGGACCGCGGTGTCCGCCTTGAGCGCACGATGCAGCTCAACGTCGGCGGCAACATGGACTTCAAGAACATGCTCGAGCGCGACCGCCTCGAGTCCAAGAAGATCTCGAAGACGCAGGCCGTCACCTCGCAGATCCGCGACCGCGAGCTGGGCGAGGACAACGTCCACATCGGCCCGTCCGACTACGTCGCGTGGCTCGACGACCGCAAGTGGGCGTACGTCCGCCTCGAGGGCCGCGCCTTCGGCGACGTTCCGCTGAACCTCGAGTACAAGCTCGAGGTCTGGGACTCGCCGAACTCGGCCGGTGTCATCATCGACGCCCTGCGCGCCGCGAAGATCGCCAAGGACCGCGGCATCGGCGGCCCGATCCTCTCCGCGTCCTCGTACTTCATGAAGTCCCCGCCGGTGCAGTACTTCGACGACGAGGCCTACGCCAACGTCGAGAAGTTCATCAAGGGCGAGGTCGAGCGCTAGAGCCGCCGCTCGAACAGTTGTTGAGGGGCCCCGGGCGATCACCCCGGGCCCCTCCTCGTATGTGAGGCTGTGCCCCATGGCTGTCGTCGGTGACCTGCGCTTACTGCTGCGCCTGCGGGACTTCCGGCGTCTGCTCGCCGTGCGGCTGATCTCCCAGGGCGCGGACGGCGTCTATCAGGTGGCCCTCGCCACGTACGTCGTCTTCTCCCCGGAGAAGCAGACCTCACCGGGCGCGATCGCCTCCGCGATGGCAGTGCTGCTCCTGCCGTACTCGCTGATCGGCCCCTTCGCCGGCGTGCTCCTCGACCGCTGGCCGCGCCGTCAGGTTTTTCTGTACGGCAATCTGCTGCGGACCGCTCTCGCCTCGGTGACCGCGGTGCTGATGCTGAGCGGCGTGCCCGACTGGCTCTTCTACGCCTCCGCGCTCTGCGTCACGGCCGTCAACCGCTTCGTCCTCGCTGGGCTCTCGGCGGCGCTGCCGCGTGTGGTCGACACCGAGCGCCTGGTGATGGCCAACTCCCTCTCACCGACAGCGGGGACGCTGGCCGCCACCGTGGGCGGCGGTCTCGCGTTCGCCGTACGCCTGGTGGGCTCCGACTCGGACGCGGCGGTGGTCTTGCTCGGGGCCGCCCTCTATCTCTGCGCGGCGCTCGCCTCGCTGCGCATGGCGCGGGAACTTCTCGGCCCGGACCCCGAGCTGATGAGACCCCGGCTCGGCACGGCACTTGCCGGTACGGCGCGGGACCTGATGGCCGGGGTGCGGCATCTGGTGCAACGGCGCCCCGCTGCCCGCGCGCTCCTCGCGATGACACTCATGCGGTTCTGCTACGGCGCCCTGTCGGTCATGGTCCTGATGCTCTGCCGGTACGCATGGTCGTCCTCGGAGTCCGACGGACTCGCTCTCCTCGGACTCGCCGTGGGCGTCTCGGGGGCGGGCTTCTTCGCGGCGGCCGTGATGACCCCCTGGGCGGTGAACCGACTGACGGCCGGCGGTTGGATCGTCGTCTGCGCCGGCTCCGCGGCCATCCTGGAACCGGCGCTCGCCCTCCCGTTCACACCGGTCCCGCTGCTGATCGCCGCGTTCCTGCTGGGCCTGACGACACAGGGAGCCAAGATCGCCACGGACACCGTGGTGCAGTCGGCGGTGGACGACAGCTTCCGTGGCCGGATCTTCTCGGTCTACGACGTGTTGTTCAACGTCGCGTTCGTCGGAGCGGCGGGAGTAGCCGCGCTGATGCTGCCGCCTGACGGGCGATCGGTTCCGCTGGTAGTCACGGTGGCCGTCATCTACGCAGCGATTGCTGCCGCTATGGCCAGATTTGACGCACAGTAAGTGTCACATCAATGCCACAGAGCCTCTCCGGGCTTCAGAGATGTCACTGCATCCCTATAACTTACGGACGTCGTATCCGCGCCATCGCGCTTCCGTTCGAGGGGGACCCCAAGTGACTACTCCGCCCCAGGGCCAGAATCCGTACGGCCAGGGCGTGCAGCCGCACCCCGGCCAGCCGGGGCAGCCCGGCCAACCCGGCGTTCCGACGCAGCCCTACCCGGCGTACAACCAGGGGGCGCCGGTCCCGCCTCCGGCAGCTCCGAGCGGTGGCCGGAAGGTCAGCAAGCTGGTCCTGCGCATCGGTGTCGTCATCGTCATCGGCATCGTCATCGCTGTCGTCAAGTGGCAGCTGGGCAAGAGCGACGCCGAATCCACGGCTGTCGGTGACTGCCTGCACAACAAGGGCACGCAGTCGCAGCCGGACCTGAAGAACACCGACTGCTCCTCGGGCGACGCCGAGTTCGAGGTCATCGAGAAGTTCGACGACACGAGCAGCGTCAGCAAGTGCAACGCGGTCAAGGGGACCGAGGTCTCCTATTTCCAGACCGGCGGCAGCCACGACGTAGTGCTCTGCCTGAAGAACAAGTAACGGCATACGCGAAGGGGCACTGTTTCACGTGAAACAGTGCCCCTTCGCATGTCCGGATCACATGCGATGTTTCACGTGAAACATCGCACCCGACCCTCATCTCACTCCTGTGCGGCCCACCACTCCTTGAGTGCCGCGATCGCCTCGTCGCGCTCCATCGGCCCGTTCTCAAGGCGCAGCTCCAGCAGGAACTTGTAGGCCTGGCCGATCACCGGCCCCGGCCGCACATCCAGAATCTCCATGATCTCGTTGCCGTCCAGGTCGGGACGGATCGAGTCCAGCTCCTCCTGCTCCTGAAGCCGCGCGATGCGCTCCTCCAGGCCGTCGTACGCACGCGACAGCGCATTGGCCTTGCGCTTGTTGCGCGTCGTGCAGTCGGACCGGGTCAGCTTGTGCAGCCTGCCGAGAAGAGGGCCCGCGTCGCGCACGTAGCGGCGTACGGCCGAGTCCGTCCACTCGCCCATGCCGTAGCCGTGGAAGCGCAGGTGCAGCTCCACCAGGCGCGACACGTCCTTCACGAGCTCGTTCGAGTACTTGAGCTCCGTCATGCGCTTCTTGGTCATCTTGGCGCCCACCACCTCGTGGTGGTGGAAGGAGACCCGGCCGTCGTCCTCGAAGCGCCGTGTCCGCGGCTTGCCGATGTCGTGCAGCAGCGCCGCGAGCCGCAGCGTGAGGTCCGGGCCGTCCTCCTCCAGCGCCATCGCCTGCTCAAGGACGATCAGCGAGTGGTCGTAGACATCCTTGTGACGGTGGTGCTCGTCACTCTCCAGACGCAGCGCCGGAAGCTCGGGCAGTACGCGGTCGGCGATGCCAGTGTCGACAAGTAGAGCAAGTCCCTTCGCCGGGTTCGGCGAGAGGAGCAGCTTGTTCAATTCGTCACGGACACGCTCCGCGGAGACGATGTCGATGCGCTCGGCCATCGCCTTCATCGCGGCGACGACCTCCGGAGCCACCTCGAAGTCCAGCTGCGCCGCGAACCTCGCGGCCCGCATCATCCGCAGCGGGTCGTCGGAGAAGGAGTCCTCCGGGGTGCCAGGGGTGCGCAGGAGACGCTCTGCAAGGTCTTCGAGGCCGCCGTGCGGGTCGATGAACTCCTTCTCGGGGAGAGCGACGGCCATCGCGTTGACGGTGAAGTCACGGCGTACGAGATCTTCCTCGATGGAGTCGCCGTACGACACCTCGGGCTTGCGCGAGGTCCTGTCGTACGCCTCGGACCGGTAGGTCGTGACCTCGATCTGAAAGCTCTGATCAGCGTCTCCGACGCGGGCGTTCTTCTGGCACCCGACCGTGCCGAAGGCGATCCCGACCTCCCACACCGAGTCCGCCCACGGCCTGACGATCTTCAGTACGTCCTCGGGGCGGGCTTCGGTCGTGAAGTCCAGATCATTGCCGAGCCGGCCAAGGAGCGCGTCTCTGACCGACCCGCCGACCAGGGCGAGAGAGAACCCGGCCTCCTGGAAACGGCGGGCAAGGTCGTCCGCGACAGGGGACACGCGCAGCAGTTCGCTGACCGCGCGGCGCTGCACCTGGCTCAGTGCGCTGGGGTTTTCTTCATTGGCGTTCGGCACAACAGAAAAGGGTACGTGCCCCGGACGCCCCCAGCTGCCCGGTTTTCGGCGGGGCCTCCAAGGCCGCGCGCCCCTCTCCGGCCAGGTCTTCCGATCATGTGGAGCAGTCCGCGGCACTTCGCCACAGCACACCTCGTTACCATGCGTGGACGCACAACCGACGACCACTGACGACAACGAGGACGGGCAACGCGTGGCCGAGGCGGCAGACTTCCCGGGGACCAGTCCCTCACCTGCCCGCCGGTGGCTGCGGCGTACGGCGGCGTTGCTGGCTGCGGCCCCAGTGCTGGCCGGCATGCTGCAGCTGCCGGCGGAGCCGACCGCGCACGCCGCGGCACCGAGCGCGGCAGCAGATGCCACCGGTTCGAACACCGTCGACGTCTCGCTCAACTCGCTCACACCCACCGCTCCGTCGGACGGGGACACGCTCACCGTCCGCGGGACGGTCACCAACGAGGGCAAGCAGACGGTGACGGGAGCCGAGGTCGGGCTGCGCCTGGGGCCGGTCCTGAACGGCCGGAGCTCGATCGACTCCGCCGCCAAGCGCTCCGGCTACCAGCCGGGGTCGGACGGCACGGAGGTCGGCGGCAAGTACGTAAAAAAGTTCTCCAAGCTCGCCCCCGGCATCCGTCAGGACTTCAGCATCTCGGTCCCGGTCAAGGCATTGAGCCTCGGCGCCGACGGGGTCTACCAGCTCGGTGTCTCGCTGACGGGCCGGACCGCCGCCCAGCCGTGGTCCCAGGTGCTCGGCTTCGAGCGGACTTTCCTGCCGTGGCAGTCGAGCGCCGCCGACACGAAGACCAGGACGGCCTATCTGTGGCCGCTCATCTCCACCGCGCACCTCACGGCGGAGACCGGCTCGGACGAGCAGCAGACGCCCGTCTTCACGGACGACGACCTGGCCAAGGAGCTCGCCCCCGGCGGTCGCCTCGAGCAGATGCTGTCTCTGGGCCGCCAGCTCGATGTCACCTGGGTCATCGATCCCGACCTGCTGGCATCGGTCGACGCGATGACGCGGAACTACCGGGTGCAGACCGCCGGCGGCAAGAGCACCACGGCGGGCAAGCACCAAGCGGTCGCCAAGGAGTGGCTCAACAAGCTCGAGCAGACCGTGCAGGACGAGAAGGTCGTCGCGCTGCCTTTCGCCGATCCCGACCTCGCCTCGCTCGCCCACAACGGCAAGGCCGTCACCGGCTCCCTCGGCCAGCTCAAGGACGCCACCGATGTGGGGGCAGAGGCCGTGGAGGTCATCCTCCACGTCAAGCCGCAGTCGGACTTCGCGTGGCCCGTGAACGGCGCCCTCGACCCGTCGATCGTCGATGTCTCCAGCTCAGCGGGTGCCCGTACGTTGATCGCCCGGAGCGACAGCCTGGGCGAGTCCAGCGGGCTGCCGTACACGCCCAACGCCGCCCGGCCCATCGGCGGCGGCAAGAAGGCCGTGGTGGCCGACGCGCGCCTCTCCACGGCCTTCCAGGGCGACATGACGGGGGCAGAGGGCTCCACGCTCGCCGTACAGGAGTTCCTCGCCCAGAGCCTGATGGTCACGCTGCAGGAACCCGACAAGCAGCGCAGCATCGTCGTCGCCCCGCAGCGCATGCCGTCCGCCAGCCAGGCCCAGGCGATGGCAAAGGCGCTGACCGCCCTCTCCGACGAGCGCTGGTCGCAGCCGCAGGACCTGTCGGCGGCGGCGAAGGCGAAGCCGGACCCGGCGGCCACGACCCAGGTGCCTTCGGCCGCTTCCTACCCGTTGGCGCTGCGTAAGCAGGAGCTGCCGAAGTCGGCCTTCAAGTCCATTCAGAACACCCAGAACAAGCTCAACCGCTTCCAGACGATCCTCAGCGAGCCCGACCGTGTGATCACGCCCTTCGGGCGGGCCATAGACCGTGAGATGTCGACGTCCTGGCGTGGCCGGGCCGGCAAGGCGGCGACATTCCGCCAGAGCGTGGAGAAGTACCTGACCACGCTCATCGAACAGGTGGCGCTGATCCGGAAGTCCGACGCGAAGCTCTCGGGCCGCAGCGCGACGATCCCGGTGACGGTGCAGAACAACCTCGTCCAGGGCGTCGACCACATGGTTCTGCGCCTGACGTCGGAGAACCCCACACGACTGAAGATCGACGACAAGGCCTACTCGGAACAGCCGGTCAAGATCGCGGGCGGACACGCCCAGTCGGTCAAGTTCACCACCACGGCCAACGCCAACGGCCCGGTCCCGGTCTACGCCCAGCTCTACACCGAAGACGGCCAGCCGTACGGCGAACCGGTCCGCTTCGACGTGAACGTCACCGAGATCACCCTCACCGTGATGCTGGTCATCGCGGGCGGCGTGCTGCTCCTCGTGCTCGCCGGATTCCGGATGTACACCCAGCGCAAGCGAGCTGCCCGTCAGCAGGCCGAGGAAGGCCCGGAAGACGGCACGGAGGACGGCCCCGACGGTGAGGCCGGCACGGAGTCAGGCGAGGACGACCCCGAGCAGCCGAGTGACCCGACACCGGACACCGCTCCGGAAAGCACCGACCCGTCGGACACGGGTGAGAGAGTGGACCGTTGAGCGATGTCGTGGCCGGTGGGCCCGGGGACGATGAGGTGGGGTAATCCATGAACGCGCCGTACGACGGTGACCGTGGCCAGGGGGCGGGCGGTTCTGGTCCCCCTGAGGGTGAGCAGGTGCCACCGCAGCCTGCCCCGGACCTGTACCTCCAGGACGCCTACGACCAGGACCCCTACCGGGCACAGGACCTCACCGCCCAGGACCCGGTGACCGAGGCGCTGTACGACCGCGCCGCACACCCCCCGCCCCCTCCCGGCTACTACCAGGACCCTCAGCCGCTCTACGCCCAGCCGCCCTCCCCGCAGCACGCCCCGGATCCCCGCGTGTGGGCCCAGACCCCGGCCCCCGAACCCGAAGGCCCGACCCAGCACCTCCCGTACGGCGACGACGCCCGTACGACGCAGTTCGTGGGCGTCGACGACCTGGTCACCCAGGCCGGCGAGGAGCGCCACGAGCCGGACGCCTTCGCCCACCTCTTCCGGGATCAGCAGCCCGGCGGCTACCGCGAACAGTCCGGCGGTTACCAGCAGGACGGCTACCAGCAGAGCAACGGTTACCCCCCGGGCAACGGCTACCCGCAGAGCAATGGCTATCCCCAGGGCAACGGCTACCCGCAGCAGGGCGGCTACCAGCCGCCCGAGCCCCCGATGGTCCCCGCTCCGGCAGCCCCCCCGGCTCCCGCCCCGGCTCCGAAGTCGGGCGGCGGCGGTCGCGCGGCGAGCGTGCTGAAGTCAAGCGCCGTGATGGCCGCGGGCACGATGGTCTCCCGGCTCACCGGTTTCGTACGCACCTTGGTGATCACCGCGGCCCTCGGCGCCGCGACGCTCGGTGACGCCTGGACCGTCGCGTACACACTGCCGACGATGATCTACATCCTGACCGTGGGCGGTGGCCTCAACTCGGTCTTCGTGCCGCAGCTCGTGCGCTCCATGAAGGACGACAAGGACGGCGGCGAGGCCTACGCCAACCGTCTGCTGACCCTCGTCATGGTCGCGCTCGGCCTCATCGTCGCCCTGGCTGTCTTCGCCGCGCCGCTGCTGATCAAGCTGATGTCGACCCCCATCGCGAACAACCCGCCGGCCAACAACGTCGCGGTCACCTTCGCCCGCTACTGCCTGCCCACCATCTTCTTCATGGGCGTGCACGTGGTGATGGGGCAGATCCTCAACGCCCGCGGGAAGTTCGGCGCGATGATGTGGACCCCGGTCCTCAACAACATCGTCATGATCTCCACGTTCGGCCTGTTCATCTGGGTCTACGGAACATCCGGTGACTCGGGCATGAGGGTAGAGACGATCCCGGCGGACGGTGTCCGTCTCCTGGGTATCGGCACCCTGCTCGGTCTG
Source organism: Streptomyces sp. NPDC056486 (assembly GCF_042795295.1). Classification (NCBI taxonomy): domain Bacteria; kingdom Bacillati; phylum Actinomycetota; class Actinomycetes; order Kitasatosporales; family Streptomycetaceae; genus Streptomyces; species Streptomyces sp. NPDC056486. The sequence goes on along the minus strand of NZ_JBHTSF010000049.1, from coordinate 12,883 downwards.
GTCGTCCAAGCCCTGGCGATGATCCCGTATCTGCGCGAGACGGGCTTCCGGTTCCGGCCGCGCTTCGACTGGAAAGGCCACGGCCTCGGCAAGGCGGTCAAGCTCGCCAAGTGGACGGTGCTCTTCGTCCTCGCCAACCAGGCCGGCGTGCTCGTCGTCACCCAGCTGGCCACCGCCGCGGGCAAGGCGTCCGGCAAGGACGGCACGGGCATCATGGCCTACTCCAACGCCCAGCTGATCTGGGGCATGCCGCAGGCCATCATCACCGTCTCCGTCATGGCGGCCATGCTGCCCCGCATCTCGCGGGCGGCCCACGACAACGACCCCGGCGCCGTCCGCGACGACATCTCGCAAGGGCTGCGCACCTCCGCGGTGGCGATCGTCCCGGTCGCCTTCGCGTTCGTCGCCCTCGGCGTCCCGATGTGCACCCTGCTGTTCGCCTCCAGCGGCAGCCAGGCCGCCCAGTCGATGGGCTTCGTCCTGATGGCGTTCGGCCTCGGCCTCATTCCGTACTCGGTGCAGTACGTCATCCTGCGCGGCTTCTACGCCTACGAGGACACCCGGACGCCCTTCTACAACACGGTCATCGTGGCCGCCGTCAACGCGGCGGCGAGCGCCATCGCCTACGTCCTCCTGCCCGCCCAGTGGGCTGTGATCGGGATGGCCGCCTCGTACGGCCTCGCCTACGCGGTCGGCGTCGGCGTCGCCTGGCGCAGGCTGCGCAACCGTCTCGGCGGCGATCTGGACGGCACGCACGTCCTGCGTACGTACGCCCGGCTCGCCATGGCGTGCACCCCGGCAGCCCTCCTCGCAGGCGCCGTCGGTTACGGAATCCTCAAAACTCTGGGTGACGGCGCCGGCGGTTCCCTCATCGCGTTGGTGGTCGGCGGAATCGTTCTCGGGGGCGTCTTCTTCATCGCCGCCCGAAAGATGCGGATTGCGGAGCTGAATTCCATGGTCGGCATGGTCCGCGGCCGTCTCGGACGGTGAGATTCAGGGGTTCGCACAACCATCACCGGCTACCGCGTGTCGTGCATAGCGCCGGACTGTGGGCACAATTGGGTTTGGCGTCTGACGAAGCGCAACGGATGGGGAGGCAGGAACGACGGTGGCGGAACGGAGCACGGCTGCCGTCGACGTGGCAGACAACAGCGGCGATGAGCCGCTGACCGCGAAGGCGGACGAGGCCACGGCCGACGGGGTGGCCCAGACCCGGGAGCGGGAAACGGCAGAAGAAGGCGCGGCGGAGACCGGTGAGCCCACTGGCCCGGGGGCGGCATCACCCCCCGAGCTGCACAGCGGCCACAAGCTCGCCAGACGCTACCGACTCGAAGAATGCGTCACCCGTCTGGACGGTTTCAGCAGCTGGCGTGCGGTGGACGAGAAACTCCGCCGGGCCGTCGGCGTACATCTGCTGCCCGCCGACCATCCGCGGGCACGATCGGTACTCGCAGCGGCCCGTTCATCGGCGCTGCTCGGCGACCCCCGCTTCGTGCACGTCCTGGACGCGGTCGAGGAGAACGACCTCGTCTACGTGGTGCACGAGTGGCTGCCCGACGCCACGGAACTCACCGCACTGCTCGCTGCGGGCCCTCTCGAGGCGCACGACGCGTACCAGCTGGTCAGTCAGGTCGCCCAGGCCATGGCGGCCGCCCACCGTGAGGGCCTCGCCCACCTGCGGCTGACCCCGAGCGCGGTGCTGCGGACGTCCTCCGGTCAGTACCGCATCCGCGGCCTCGCCGTGAACGCGGCGCTCCGCGGCATCAGCTCCGACACCCCGCAGCGCACGGACACCGAAGCGGTCGGCGCACTGCTGTACGCCTCACTGACCCAGCGCTGGCCGTACGAGGACGACGCGTACGGCCTCTCCGGGCTGCCCAAGGGCATCGGCCTCATCGCCCCCGACCAGGTGCGCGCAGGCGTACACAGGGGCCTCTCCGAGCTCGCCATGCGCGCGCTCGTGAACGAGGGGGCGACCGCCTCCCGCCAGGATCCGCCGTGCACGACGCCGGAGGAGCTGGTGAAGGCGATCGGCGAGATGCCGCGCATCCGCCCGCCGGAGCCCGTGTTCACCGCGCCGCCCGAGTACCAGCGCACGACTTATCAGCAGGGCACCTACGGCCGCACCGCACCCCGTCCGGGTGCCACCCAGCCGCTTCCGGCTCCGCCGCCCCCGCTGCAGAGCCGTACCGGCAAGGCCCTCAAGTGGACCGTGTCCGCTCTCCTGATCGCGGCCCTGGGCCTCGGCAGCTGGCAGCTGGCGGACGCGCTGATGGACCGGGGCAATTCCGATGACCCCGGTAACTCGGAAACGTCCGACGGCGGCGACAAGAACGACCCGAAGCCCACACAGGCGATCAAGATCGCGAGAGGCGAGGAGTACGTCCTCAAGGGCGACGCACAGGATCTCCAAGGTGTCCCCAACACGTACGACGGCGACGACTCGACGTACTGGCGGACCAACAGCTTCATAGGGGGTCCCAAGCTGGCCCCCTACAAGCCTGGCGTCGGCATCGTCTACGACCTCGGCAAGGAGCAGGACGTGTCGACCGCGTCGATCGGGCTCCGCTATCCCGGCGACCACACGACGATCGAGCTGTACGCCGCGGACTCGATGTCCTCGTCGACGCCCCCGAGCTCGATGAAGAAGATCGGGACCGTCACGACCACGGGCAAGAGTGCGAAGATCAAGGCGAAGAAGCCCGTCGCGACGCAGTACGTGCTCGTCTGGCTCACCGATGTACCGAGCTCACCCCGTGATGAGTACAGCAGCGCTGGGTACAAGCAGGCCATCACGGACGTGAAGTTCACAGGCTGAGGGCCGAGGCTCACCGGGGAGGGGGTTCGACGGTGGACGGCACCACGCACGGCGAGATGAGCGACCAGGACCTCCTGGCTCATCACGTGGCAGGGGACAAGGACGCCTTCGGCGAGCTCGTACGGCGCCATCGCGATCGCCTGTGGGCCGTCGCCCTGCGCACGCTGGGCGACCGCGAGGAGGCCGCTGACGCGGTCCAGGATGCTCTCGTCTCCGCCTACCGTGCCGCGCACACCTTCCGCGGGCAGTCGGCCGTCACGACGTGGCTGCACCGGATCACCGTGAACGCCTGCCTCGACCGGGCACGCAAGACGGCATCCCGGAAGACGTCTCCCATCGACGACACCGAACGGCTCGAGCAACTCCTCGAACCGCACGAGTCCGCGGCGGCCCCCGTCGAGCGAGGCGATCTGCACCGCGAGCTCTTCGAGGCGCTGGGCACCCTGCCGCACGACCAGCGCGCCGCCCTCGTCCTGGTGGACATGCAGGGCTACCCGGTGGCCGAGGCGGCCCAGGTGCTCGAGGTACCCACCGGCACCGTGAAGAGCCGCTGCGCACGCGGCAGAGCCAGACTGCTGCCGCTGCTCGCTCACCTGCGTACAGAGACGCGTACGCAGGACGCAGAGAGCGGCGACGACAAAGACGGCAAGAAGTCGGGCCCGGGAAGGAACCGGACGCAGGGGACATCCGTCCCACCTGCAGCGGGGCCACGGGATGCGGGACCAAGCGATTCAGCTGCTGTGAAGGGCGGAGGTGGGCGAGCGTGACAACCACGACCGACTCGGCCGGGCACCCAGAAGTCGCTGAGCTCTCCGACCTCGCAGAGGGACTGCTCCCCCTGTCCCGAACCGTCGATGTGCGACGGCACCTGGACGACTGCACGCTCTGTGCCGATGTCTACGACTCCCTTGAAGAGATCCGGGACATGCTCGGCACGCTGCCGGGACCACCACGGATGCCGGTCGACGTCGCCGGACGTATCGACGCGGCGCTGGCAGCCGAAGCGCTGCTGGACTCCATCGCCCCTGGTTCCGTCGACTCGATCGACCCGGATCCGATGCTCAGGCCCGCGGTCGCCGTGCGTGTTTCACGTGAAACATCGCCCGGCTCCGGTGAACGCTCCGAACCCTTCGAGCCCGCTGACCCCTTCGAGCCGTCCGAACCTTCTCGCACCCCCGCCTCCAGCCCACCCGCAGACCGGCCCGCGGGACACTCCCGCGCCGCCACGGGGCCCGGACGCGGAAGCCGATTCCGGGGCGGCCGTCGGCGCAACGTAGTACTCGGTGCCGTCTTCACGGCGGCCGCCATCGGCCTCGGCTCCTTGTTGATACAGAACGTGGGCGGCGACTCAGGCGGTACGAGCGACACGGCATCAGGCCACGCCGACTCGGCGCACGCCTTCTCCGAGGGCAAGCTCAAGGGCCAGGTGAACGACCTGCTCGCCAAGGCGCCCACCACGGAGCCCGAAAGCAGCAAACCGTCCTTCGACGTGCGGTCCAGCCCGGAGTCCCCGAAAGACAAGACCTTGCCGAAGCGTGAGTCCACAGTCACCGTCCCGCAGTGCATTCAGCTCGGCATCGGCGACAGGACACCGATCGCCGCCGAAGAGGGCACCTACAAGGGGAAGGACGCCTACCTCGTCGTGGCGTCCCACGACTCCGACAGCATGAAGGTCTCCGCCTTTGTCATCGACGCGACGTGCGTGGACAAGTCGTCGTCGGCCACCGCTGCGGGCAAGGTACTGCTGACCAACTCCTACGCGCGGCACTGACCCTCCCACCGCCGTGGCGGGAGGACTCGGCCCAGCGTGGCATCCTGACGTCCCTGACATGCTTCCGTGCGCTCGGACACGTCGGGAATGCATGCCCCGTAGGATCCGTTGGGTGGGGTGAGAGACCTGAGACAGGCATCCCCCAGCAGTACGCAGCAGTCTCCAGAGACGAGGAATCAAGCCGTGACCGACGTCCGTAACGTGATCATCATCGGCTCCGGCCCCGCCGGCTATACGGCGGCGCTCTACACCGCGCGAGCGTCGCTGAAGCCCCTGGTGTTCGAGGGCGCCGTCACCGCAGGTGGTGCGCTGATGAACACCACTGAGGTGGAGAACTTCCCGGGCTTCCAGGACGGCGTCATGGGCCCCGACCTCATGGACAACATGCGCGCCCAGGCCGAGCGCTTCGGCGCCGAGCTGGTTCCGGACGATGTGATCTCCGTCGACCTCAGTGGCGAGATCAAGACCGTGACGGACACGGCGGGCACCGTGCACCGCGCGAAGTCCGTGATCGTGACGACGGGTTCCCAGCACCGCAAGCTCGGCCTGCCGAACGAGGACGCACTCTCCGGCCGCGGAGTCTCCTGGTGTGCGACCTGTGACGGCTTCTTCTTCAAGGACCAGGACATCGCCGTGATCGGCGGTGGCGACACCGCGATGGAGGAGGCCACCTTCCTCTCCCGCTTCGCCAAGTCCGTGACGATCGTGCACCGCCGCGACAGCCTGCGCGCCTCGAAGGCCATGCAGGAGCGCGCCATCGCCGACCCGAAGATCAAGTTTGTCTGGGACAGCGAGGTCGCCGAGATCAAGGGTGACCAGAAGCTCTCCGGCCTGACGCTGCGCAACCTGAAGACGGGCGAGACCGCCGAGCTTCCCGTGACCGGTCTGTTCATCGCGATCGGCCACGACCCGCGCACGGAGCTCTTCAAGGGCCAGCTCACGTTGGACGACGAGGGCTACCTGAACGTCGACGCGCCTTCGACCCGGACGAACGTGCCCGGCGTCTTCGCCGCCGGTGACGTCGTCGACCACACATACCGCCAGGCGATCACGGCGGCCGGCACCGGCTGCTCCGCCGCCCTCGACGCCGAGCGGTTCCTCGCTGCCCTCGTGGACAGCGAGACGGCCGCCGCCGCCGTCTGACATCCCATCCTCCCCACCGCAACATCGAGTTAAGGAGCCCGCCGTGGCCGGCACCCTGAAGAGCGTGACTGATGCCTCCTTCGAGGAAGACGTCCTGAAGAACGACAAGCCCGTCCTGGTGGACTTCTGGGCCGCCTGGTGCGGGCCGTGCCGCCAGATCGCGCCGTCTCTCGAGGCGATCGCGGCCGAGCACGGCGACAAGATCGAGATCGTCAAGCTCAACATCGACGAGAACCCGGGCATCGCGGCCAGGTACGGCGTCATGTCCATCCCGACCCTGAACGTGTACCAGGGTGGCGAGGTGGCCAAGACGATCGTCGGCGCCAAGCCGAAGGCGGCTCTGGAGCGCGACCTCGCGGACTTCATCGCCGAGTAACGAGCGGCGCCGCGACAAGGCGACGCGTTGTTTCACGTGAAACACAGATGGGCCAACCCTCCGGGGTTGGCCCATCTGCATGAAAGGGGTGAGTCAGAGCGGCCGGAGCACAGGCTCCTTCTGCACCGCCCCGAGTAGCCGGTCGAGCGCCATCTCGACGTCCTCCTTCCAGGAGAGCGTCGTCCGCAGCTCAAGCCTCAGCCGCGGATATGAGGGGTGCGGACGGACTGTCTTGAAGCCCACCGCCAGTAGATGATCGGCGGGCAGCACGCAGGCGGGCTTCTCCCATCGGGCGTCGCCGAAGGCCTCGATCGCCTTGAACCCGCGCCGCAGCAGATCCTTCGCGACCGTCTGGACGATGACACGGCCGATTCCCTGACCCTGATAGCCCGGCATGATCCAGGCGGTCATCAGCTGAACGGCATCGGGGGATACGGGGCTCGTCGGAAAGGCGGTGGCGCGAGGCACGTACGCCGGCGGGGCGTACAGCACGAAGCCGACCGGAACATCATCGACGTAGACGACTCGGCCGCAGGATCCCCACTCCAGCAGGACGGCGGAGATCCACGCCTCCTTCTCGAGCTCCGGCGTACCGGCTTTTACCGCGGCTTGGCCGCTGACCGGGTCCAGCTCCCAGAAGACACACGTCCGGCAACGCTGGGGAAGGTCCGGAAGGTTGTCCAGCGTGAGCGGTACGAGCCGACGCCCCATGAAGGCTGTTCCTCACTTCCTTCGCCTGCCGCATCGCGGGCGGCAGTCAGAGCGCTCCGTTCCTTCAGCAGGCTGCCGACGAATCCGCCGACCGCTCCCAGCCCAAGGCCCGCAGTCATCAATCCGGTGCGGCTCACCGATCGCATGGCCCTCCCCTCCCCAATGAGGTGCCGCCAGCTGGATGCGCCATACCCAATCGCATCGTATCCACGATGCGATTGCACCGATACCGTAAGAAAGCAAAGAGCGGGCCGTGTTCCGGTACACACCGGACACGGCCCGCTCTCAGCGGACTACCTGATGAGGCTCAGGCCTTTTCGCCCTCGGACGTGTCGTCCTCAGTGGGGTCCTCGGCAGAGCCTTCGACGACTCCATTCATCAGGACCGGCCCCTCGCCCGGAGCGAGTGTCGTGAGAATGCGCTCCAGGTCCTCCAGGGAGGCGAAGTCGACGACGATCTTGCCCTTCTTCTGCCCCAGGTCCACCCTCACACGGGTCTCGAACCGGTCGGAGAGACGATTGGCAAGGTTGGTGAACGACGGCGACACCCGACCGCCCGCACGCGGCCCCTTGGCCCGCGGAGCACTCTGCGGTCGCGAACCCATGAGGGTCACGATCTCCTCGACGGCCCGCACCGAAAGCCCCTCGGCCACGATCCGGTGCGCCAGGCGGTCCTGCTCCTCCGTGTCCTCGACGGACAGCAGAGCACGAGCGTGGCCCGCGGAGAGCACTCCGGCAGCGACCCTGCGCTGAACCGCCGGCGACAGCTTCAGGAGCCGCAGCGTATTCGAGACCTGCGGACGGGAACGGCCGATCCGGTCCGCCAGCTGGTCGTGCGTGCAGTGGAAGTCCTTGAGCAGCTGGTCGTACGCGGCAGCCTCTTCCAGCGGGTTCAGCTGCGCGCGGTGCAGGTTCTCAAGGAGTGCGTCCAGGAGGAGCTTCTCGTCGTCCGTCGCGCGGACGATCGAGGGGATGCGCTCGAGCCCGGCCTCACGGCAAGCCCGCCAGCGTCGCTCGCCCATGATGAGCTCGTAGCGCGAGGCCCCCACCTGTCGTACGACAACAGGCTGGAGAAGCCCGACCTCCTTGATGGAGGTCACCAGCTCGGAAAGGGCGTCCTCGTCGAAGACCTCACGGGGCTGCCTCGGGTTGGGCGTGATGAAGTCGAGAGGCAGCTCGGCGAAGTGCGCACCGACCGGACTCTCCTCGGCCTCCGCCGCTCCGTTCAGCGGCTGCTCCGTTTCATGTGAAACGGAGCTCTGCGGGAGAGCCGCTACCTTCGCGGCCGCCACACCCCGCTCGGCGGTGAGTACCGGTACAGCACCGGGCGAGGCCGAAGCTCCGCTCATGGCCTGGGCGGTCGACTTCTCCGTCGGGGCCGCAGGGATCAGGGCGCCGAGGCCACGACCCAGCCCTCTCCGTCGCTCGCTCACTACATCCCCTCCGTCGTACTGTGCTGATCATTCTGGGCGCCCATGTGGGCGTGCTGTACGTCGTAGCGAACGCCGACGCCGCGTAGCGCGATCTCCCGTGCCGCCTCGAAGTACGAGAGGGCACCGCTCGATCCCGGATCGTAGGTGAGCACCGTCTGCCCGTAGCTCGGCGCTTCGGAGATACGGACCGAGCGGGGAATGCTCGTCCGCAGGACCTCTTCGCCGAAGTGGGTGCGCACCTCGTCCGCCACCTGTGAGGCGAGCCGGGTCCGGCCGTCGTACATGGTGAGCAGGATCGTCGAGACGTGCAGGTGGGGGTTGAGGTGCCCCCGAACCAGGTCGACGTTGCGCAGGAGCTGGCCCAGGCCCTCCAGTGCGTAGTACTCGCACTGAATGGGGATCAACACCTCCGCACCGGCGACCAGAGCGTTGACCGTCAGCAGGCCGAGCGACGGCGGGCAGTCGATGAGGATGTAGTCCAACGGCTGCTCGTACGCCTGAATCGCCCGCTGCAGGCGGCTCTCTCGCGCCACCAGCGACACCAGCTCGATCTCCGCACCGGCGAGATCGATGGTGGCCGGGGCACAGAAAAGTCCCTCGACGTCAGCTACCGGCTGCACGACTTCGGAGAGCGGCTTGCTCTCGACCAACACGTCGTAGATGGAAGGCACTTCGGCGTGGTGGTCGATCCCCAGAGCCGTGGAGGCGTTGCCCTGCGGGTCGAGGTCGACGACCAGGACGCGCGCGCCGTGCAGAGCGAGCGAAGCGGCGAGGTTGACGGTTGTCGTCGTCTTGCCCACTCCACCCTTCTGATTGGCAACCACCATGATTCGGGTCTGCTCGGGTCGTGGCAGGCCCTCGCCTGCACGGCCAAGGGCTTCCACCGCCAGTTGGGCAGCACGACCGATAGGGGTGTCGTCCATCGGGGGCGGTGTTTCACGTGAAACATCCTCCCCCGCCGACTCGGTACGGGGACCGGGGACCGGATCGGTCATCGGTCCCGCGATGTTGGCGTCGGACCGCAAGGATTCACTCTCCTCGACTTCAGGCTCGCAATGAACAGAGCCTCCCATGCTTTGAGGTTCATGAACCAGCGAGGCCCGGTCTTGTGTGGACGAATCCACCTCTGTGGACAACTCCGTCCCCTTATCGAGGGAACCGAGTGGGCGGCGGTCGCGAGGTTCCGCAGCGCGGCCGCGACTGATGATGCCATGCAGCAGTGAGCGACGTTTCACGTGAAACACGATGCACGGCAGCCGGGGTGCCGCTTGCGCGACACCCCGGTATGCGTACGTTTGGCAGCTTTTGTGGAGTAAAGCTCGTCGTCAGGACGGATCAACGACGGGGATAAGAATGCTCGGCGGCGAGGACGAGACCGCTCAGCGGCGACGCCGAGTCCGTCCCGTACGGGCAGCCTTCGCCCGCTTGGCCGCGAAGCGCACACCGCCGGGACTCTCTCCGACCTCCACCCGCACGACCGTGGACAGTGGGTCCACCACGCCCTCACCGACATGCAGCACCGAGGTGTTCACCGCACCGAGCTTGCCCAGAGCGGCCCCCGCAGCCTTGACCTCTTCCTCGGCCGTGTCGCCCTTGAGCAACAGCATCTCCCCGTACGGACGCAGGAGCGGCACACCCCAGGCCGCGAGACGGTCCAGCGGCGCAACAGCCCGCGCGGTCACCACGTGGACGGGAGGCAGCTTCCCAAGGACCTCCTCGGCGCGGCCACGCACGACGGTCACGTGGTCGAGTCCGAGGAGCTCGACCACTTCGGTGAGGAAATTCGTCCGCCGCAGCAGTGGTTCAAGCAGCGTGATCTTCAGATCCGGCCGGACGAGGGCCAGCGGAATGCCGGGCAGACCCGCTCCCGAGCCGACATCGCACACCATCACGTTCTCGGGCACGACCTCGGAGAGGACCGCGCAGTTCAGCAGATGCCGCTCCCACAGCCGAGGCACTTCGCGGGGGCCGATCAGTCCGCGCTGCACTCCCGCATCGGCCAGCAACTCCGCGTACCGGACCGCGTCCGAGAAGCGCTCACCGAATACCGCCCGGGCCTGCTCCGGCGCCGAGGGGAGCTCCGCTGCCTCCGTCACGGGGACCGTCCTTCCGTACCGCACTGGTGTGGCTGACTATCAGGCTGACAAAGACCGGCCCCGCCTGCGAACAGACGGGGCCGGGTAAACGTCGTTCGATCAGGCGGGAAGCACGACGACGAAGCGCTGCGGCTCCTCGCCCTCGGACTCGCTGCGCAGACCGGCGGCCTTGACCGCATCATGCACGACCTTGCGCTCGAAGGGCGTCATCGGCTTGAGGTTGACCGGCTCGCCGGAGCTCTTGACCTCGGCCGCGGCCTTGGCGCCCAGCTCGGAGAGCTCCTCGCGCTTCTTGGCGCGGTAACCCGCGATGTCCAGCATCAGGCGGCTGCGGTCACCGGTCTCACGGTGCACCGCGAGACGCGTCAGCTCCTGAAGCGCCTCCAGGACCTCACCGTCGCGGCCGACGAGCTTCTGCAGATCCCGGCCGTTCGAGTCGCTGATGATCGAGACAGCGGCGCGGTCGGCCTCGACGTCCATGTCGATGTCGCCATCGAGGTCGGCAATGTCCAGCAGACCCTCGAGGTAGTCCGCCGCGATCTCACCCTCCTGCTCAAGACGGGTGAGAGTGTCGCCGGCCTCGACCTCGGCCTCGGCGGGGGCGGTGGTGCCTTCCGTCACGGGATGGACTCCTTCTACTTCTTGGACGGGTGCTTGGGCCGCTGCTGGCCCTTGCGCTGCCCCGACTTGGCTTGGCGTGCGTTACCTGACCCGGACTTGCCACCCGCGGGCTTGCCCTGGGGAGCGGCGTCCTCAGGCTCGTCCTGAGTCTTCTCCAGTGACGTCTTCGCATCCGAAGCCGTCTCCGTGTCACTCTCCGCCTTGCCCTGTGCGGCGGCGGACTGGCGCTGCGACTTGCTCTGGCGCTTGGGCTGCTGTCGCTTCGGGGCACCGCCACCGGCGGCCGGAGTGCCGTCCTCGGTCTCCGTGGCGACAGCCGACTCGCTCGGTGCGACGGAGCCGTCGGCCTGGGCGACCAGACCTTCCTTGCTCAGACCGTTGATGAACTTGCGCTCGAACTCGTTGCGGTCCCTGCCCTTGGCGACGATCGCCTTGATGACGTTCGCGTTGCCACGGCCCCGCACCTTCTTGGTGTGCGAGAGCTGCTTCTGCAGGCGCTCCAGGAACGCGGCCTGGGCCTTGGACCCCGGAGTCGGGTTCCGGCGGATCACGAACATCTGCTGGCACATGGTCCACAGGTTGGTGGTCAGCCAGTAGACGAGGACACCGACGGGGAAGTTGATGCCGAACACGGCGAACATGATCGGGAAGACGTACATCAGCATCTTCTGCTGCTGCATGAACGGCGTCTTGACCGTCGTGTCCACGTTCTTCGTCATCAGCTGGCGCTGCGTGTAGAACTGCGAGAACGACATCAGGACGATCATGATCGCGGTCACGACGCGGACGTCGGTCAGCGAGGCGTGGAGCGCCTGGACCTTTTCCTCGCTGTCCATGAACTTCGCGGCCAGCGGGGCGCCGAAGATGTGCGCCTTCTGCGCACTCTCGAGCAGCGGCTTGTCGATGACGCCGATGGTGTCGTTCGACGCGATGCCGGAGAGCACGTGGTACAGGGCGAAGAAGAACGGCGACTGCGCCAGGATGGGAAGGCACGAGGAGAGCGGGTTGGTACCCGACTCCTTGTACAGCTTCATCATCTCTTCGGACTGACGCTGCTTGTCGCTCTTGTAGCGTTCCTGGATCTTCTTCATCTCGGGCTGCAGCGTCTGCATCGCCCTGGTCGCCTTGATCTGCTTCACGAAGAGCGGGATCAGGCAGATACGGATCAGGATCACCAGGGACACGATGGACAAGCCCCAGGCCCAGCCCGTGTCAGGACCGAAAATGGCCCCGTACAGCGAGTGGAACTGGACGATGACCCAGGAAACGGGTGTCGTGATGAAGCTGAACAGACTGGCAATCGTGTCCACTAATCAGGCTCCTTGAGCATGGGACGGGGTCTCGGCGGCCGGGCCAGGGGTATCCGGGGAGATCTCCCCGGACGGCACGCCAGCGGCGGAGGGCCCGCCCTTGCGTTCGCGCCACATGGCGCGCAGCATCTCGTGCCACCGCGGGCGCTTGCGCGGTGGCACATGGTCGACACCACCGAGCGACCACGGATTGCACCGCAGGATGCGCCAGGCCGTCAGCGCCGTTCCCTTGATCGCACCGTGCCGGTCAATGGCCAGGTAGCCGTAGCGGGAGCATGACGGGTAGTACTTGCACACCGGACCAAGCAACGGACTGATCGTCCACTGATACAGCTTGATCAGAGCCAGCAGTGGGTACTTCATCGAGCGCCCCCTCCCAGCAGCCGCTGTAGAGCGGCATCCAGGTCTTGGGCCAGCTGTGCATGGGAGGCGTCGCCCGCACCGGGCAACGCTCGTACGACTACCAGGCTACCGGGGGGCAGCAGGGCCACCCGGTCACGCATCAGGTGGCGAAGCCTGCGCTTCACCGTGTTGCGTACGACTGCTCCGCCAACGGCCTTGCTCACGACGAAACCCGCACGCGTCGGGGGAGAGCTCTCCCCCGA